>CAZPAT010000038.1:0-10215 GCA_964584485.1 uncultured Bifidobacterium sp. | reverse complement strand
CGGATGCGATCCGCGTCTCGCCGCACGCCTCGCTGCCGTCCTCGCGCTCCGCCCACAGGCGCACGTGCTCGAGGGCGCCGGGTATCACCCTGCCCTTCACGTTGAGCACGCGCGACGCTTCCCGCACGGCCTCGTCGAATGACCCCGTCACCTGCGACAGCGCGGCCAAGATGAGGTTGCCGAACGGATGCCCCGACAGATCGCCATCGGCGAAGCGGTACTGGAACAGGTGCCCCATCAGCGACTCATCCTCGGCCAGGGCCACGAGCACGTTCCGGATGTCCCCCGGCGGCAGAATGCCGAGCTCGCGACGCAGGCGCCCCGATGAGCCCCCATCGTCGGCCACTCCCACGATGGCCGAGATGTCCAGGTCGCGTGCCTTCAGTCCCCGCAACAGCGACGACAGCCCGGTGCCCCCGCCGAGGGCCGCAACATGCGGGCGGCTCATGATGGGCCGCCCGCGCCGGCCGGGCGCCCGGCGTCCCGGTGCGCCACGCTCACGTCCAGATCGTCCGAATACCGCGCGGCCAGTGCCTCGGCCACGGTCACGCTGCGGTGGCGCCCGCCGGTGCATCCGATGGCCACCACCAGATGCCGCTTGCCCTCGGCCTCGTAGAGCGGCAGGACGTGATCCAGCAGCGCGGACAGCCGCGCCATGAACTCGTCGTAGGCGGGATCGGCCGCCACGTAGTCCGCCACCGCGGCGTCCTCGCCCGTGAGGGCCGTGAGCTCGGGCACGTAGTGCGGGTTGCGCAGGAACCGGACGTCGAACATCAGGTCGGCCTCGCGCGGCACCCCGTGCTTGAAGCCGAACGACGAGAAGGTCACGCGCATCCTGGGGCGGTCACCCGGCTTCATCACCTGCGCAACGGCCTCGCGCAGCTGCCACGTGTTCATGTCGCTGGTGTCGATCACCACATCCGCGCGCGCACGGGCATCGGCCAGCAGTTCCCTCTCCTTCTCGATGCCGCGCAGCACCTCACCCCCGTCGGCCAGCGGGTGGCGCCGCCGCGTCTCGCGGAACCGGGCCAGCAGCACGTCGTCGGATGCCTCGAGGAACAGCACACGGGTGGTCATGCCGGGCATCCCGGCCAGCCGGTCCAACTCGCGCACGAGGTCCTCGAACCACACGCCGCCGCGTACGTCGAACACCAGGGCCGCCCGCTCCACCTTGCTGCCCTCCAGGGCGAACAGGTCCACCAGCGAGGGAAGCAGGCGTGGCGGAAGGTTGTCCACGCAGAAGTACTCGGCGTCCTCAAACGCCCCCATCGCCCCGGACTTCCCGGCCCCCGACAGGCCGGTGATGATCGTCAGCTCCACCCGTTCCCCGATCCCGCCGGGGTGCCGGCCTGCTCAGGGCCCCCGGTCTTGTTGAGGTGCTCATACAGGTCGCGGGCCACCTTGGGCGGCAGCCCCGGCACCGCCTCCATCTCCTCGCGGGATGCCGACATGAACCGCTCCGGCGACCCGAAGTGCCGCAGTATGGCGCGCCTGCGCGCAGGCCCGATGCCCGGCAGCGTGTCCATCGCGCTCGCGGTCATTCCCCGGCCCCGGCGCGACCTGTGGTGGCGCACCGCGAACCGGTGAGCCTCGTCACGCACCTGCTGGAGCAGCCGCAGGCCCGCCGAGTCCTCCGGCAGCAGGATGGGGTCGGACCGCCCGGGCACGAACACCTCCTCCTGCTGCTTCGCGAGGCCGATCATGGGGACGTCCACCCCCGCGGCCAGCATGGCGCGCCGCGCTGCGGACAACTGCCCCTTGCCGCCGTCGATCACCACGAGCGAGGGCGTGGCCCCCAAGCTGGCATCGTCGTCGCCCCCGGCCAGCCGCGCCATGCGGCGTCCGATGGCCTCCTCCATGCGGGCGAAGTCATCGGGGCCACCTTCGTGCCGCATGGTGAACGACCGGTAGTGCGCGCGTGCCGGCGCCCCGCCGTCCATCACCGTCATCGAGGCCACGGCGTAGGTGGCGCCGAGGTTCGATATGTCGAAGCACTCGATGCGCATCGGCGGGGCGTCCAGGCCCAACGCCTGTTGGAGGTCGCCCAGGGCGGCGGTGCGCCGCTCCCGCGTGCGGGCCGCGCGCGCACGGTCCTGGTCAAGCGCCAGCCGTGCGTTGCGCTCCGCCATCTCCTGCAGCCGTCGCTTCTCGCCACGCTCTGAGGCGCGCACCTCCACCCCGGCCTGGCGTCGCTCGGCGAGCAGGGCCTCCAGCGGGCGCGTCTCGATACCACGGGGCACCACCACCAGTGGCGGTATGGCCATGCCCAGCGCGTAGTACTCCATCGCGAACTGCTCGATGACCGTGTCGGGGGCCCGTGCACCGGCGGCGTCCATGAAGAACGACTGCCGATCCCCCAGTACGCCGTCCCGCACCTGCAGCACCTGGACGTTCGCGGCCTCGCCGTCGTCGTCCACCGCCACGCCGAGCACGTCCAGCGACCCCATCGATTCGCTGCTCACCAACTGGTTCTCCATGAGGTGCCGCACCGCCGACAGCCGGTTGCGGTACAGCGCGGCATCCTCAAACCGCTGGGCGGCAGCGGCATCGCGCATCTGCTGCTCCAATTCCTGCTCCAGGCCGCGGTAGCGACCCGAGAGGAACGCGATGGTCTGGTCGATCAGGTGCCGGTACTCATCGCGGCTGATGTAGTCCACGCAGGGAGCCAGGCACCGCTTGATGTGGTAATCGAGGCACGGGATGCCGGACGGCCGCCCGGGCTCGGTGCCCTCGCAGGGCCGCGAGGGGAAGATCTTGCCGATCAACGAGAGCGTCTCGCGCACCTTCGAGGCGCTGGAGAACGGGCCGAAGTACACCCGGTCGCGACGGTGCCGCTCGCGCGTGAAGTACACGCGCGGGTAGGCCTCATCCAGGCTGATGCCGATGTACGGATAGCTCTTGTCATCGCGCAGCTTCACGTTGAAGGGCGGGCGATGCGTGGTGATCAGGTTGCCCTCGAGGATCAGGGCCTCCTGCTCGCTGTTCACCACGAGGGCCTCCAGACGGTCCGCGCGCGACACCATCTCGGCCGTGCGCGGATGCAGGCCCCGCTTCGGGCCGGGACGCGCCCCGGCGGCACCCGCCGGGCCCCTGACGGGGGCCTCGAAGTACGAGAACACGCGCTTGCGCAACGACTTCGCCTTGCCCACGTACATCACGCGGTCATCGGCATCGCGGAACAGGTACACGCCCGGCGCATCGGGAAGGGCGGCCAGCTGCTCGCGGAGGGGCTCGGTGCCCATGGCGCCGAGTATAGGAGCGGCATGCTCCTGCGCATCAGGCGAGCAGGTCCCCGGCCCGCATCAGCACCACCTCCGCGCCGCCGCCCCGCAGCGCCGCACCCTGGCCGGCCAGGGCCAGCACGCGCGCCACATACGCCTGGGTCTCCGGGTATGGCGGTATCCCGCCGTGGCGGCGCACGGCGCCGCCACCCGCGTTGTAGGCGGCAAGCGCCAGCGGCACCGAGCCGAATTCCCGGATCCCCGCCGCCAGCAGCCGGGCGGCCCCGGGTATTGCCTGAGCGGGGTCGAAGGGGTCGCGCACCCCCATTCCGCGGGCCGTCGTCGGCATGAACTGGGCAATCCCCTGAGCACCCGCACTGCTCACCACGTCGGGCCGGAAGTCGGACTCGGCCTTGAGCACTGCCGCAAGCAGCGCCGGTGCGACTCCCGCGCGCCGGGCCGACTCCACCACGACGGATCGATATCGGGCAGGGACCCATGCGGGCAGGTCCGCAACCGCCGGGCCCGTGCCCGGCCGGCCACCGCCGCACCCCGGCTGGAAGCCCCAGTGCCACGGCTCCCACGAGTACCGCTGCACGAACCCGAAGGGACCGGCATTGCGCGTGAGCCAGGCATGCACGCCTCCCGACACCACCAGGTCGAGCTCCGTGCTGTCGCGGTGCCTGCTCCGCCCCGGCGGTGCCACCCACTTCGGGTCGGGGTGCCGCGCGAACAGCACGGCCTGCTCGGCGTCGGACCGGAAAGCGCTCACCACAACCAGGTCCATGCCCGCGGCACGTGCGGCGCGATCCATCTGGTCGAACGCCGCCGCCACCGCCGGGCACATGGGCTTACCGTCGCGGTACACCAACGGACCCGAGTACCCGCCACCGGTCGCCCACCCCACCGGCCCGGCGGCGGCCACCGCCGTGGCGATGGCGACGCCCGCGCGGGACGTGGCGGATACCTCCACCCGGAGCGGCCCGGGGCGCCGGACGCTCACCTGCACCTGCATCGGGATGCGCCCATCGCCCACCAGCACGACCCGGGTGACGCGGGCGCCCGACCCGCGGGCGGCCTGCGCCGCAGCCCCCGACGCCGCGTCCCGCAACCGCGCGCGGATGTCCCACGGGTCCACGAGGGCATCCGGGATGGCATCCAGCAGCGCTCTCCCCGCCGACAGGGCCGCCAGGTCGGCCGCCAGCCGCGCGCCGTTCGAGGCCACCCGAAGCCCGCCGATCGCCCCAAGGCCCATCACCACGGCCGCGCAGATGGCCGCCACCGCAATGGCGATGGGCAGCGCCTGGCCCCGCTGGTCGACCGCCCGTACGCGCGCGCGCCTCACGGCGCCCGCACTGCAGCACGCTGTCGCACGGTCGCACCCGGGATGCCCGGAAGCGCCGGGGCCGGGGCGCTGCCCGTCACCGTCACGACGCGGCCCGATCGACCCTGCGCCGCCATCGCGCGGTCGCGGGCCCGGTCCTGCGCCGATCCCGCGGCCCCCAGGAGGCCAGCCAGGTACACCGCCATCAGGGCGACGGCCGCGAGCAGCGGCACCACGGCCAGGACCTCGAGCGACGCCTGACCGTCGTCGCCCCGCATGTCACGGACGCGGAGCGCGCGCATCGGCGCGCACCCTCGGTGCCGGAACGAAGGGGAGGATCATGGGAACGGACACCTCCACCCGCACGGTGCGCAATTCCCCGCCGCCCGTGTCGACGGTCACGCGCGCGCCACGCGCCAGCCCCTCGCCCAGGACGCGGGCGGCCGCCGGGCGCGCCGGGGCGTCCACCAGGGTGGCCCGGGCCCCCGCGCGCGCCGCCTCACGTGCGGCACTCCACGCATGCGCCGCCAGCCCCACCTGCACCGCCAGCGCGCCCGCCATCACCACCAGCGGCACCACCGCCACCACCTCCACCGAGGCCTGCCCGCTGCCGTGGCGTGCATGCGACATGAGGCGACCATATGGCGCGGGCCCGCACGCGGGGCACGCGCCCTGCAACGGATCGGCGCCGGATCGGTGCCGCCGGGACTACAGCCTGCGGCTGTCCCGGATAATCCACCAGATGAGCAGGCCCAGCGCCACGATGAGGGCGATGTAGCCGAGCGGCGTGATGCGGTCCGCCAACAGGGGGTACCCGGCGACGAGCAGGAATGCGATCCCCAGGGCCGCCGCCACCATCACCACGCGCTTCCACGGGCGGATTACCAGCCAGGCGAGTTGGTTGCGGCGGAAGTAGGCGGCTCCGGCGGCCAGGATGGCCACCACGAACAGCACCGAGATGACCTGGGTGATGGTGGCGAACGCGATGGAGAACGCCCGCTCCCACACCACCATGAGGGCAGCGAGGCCGAAGATGATGACGGCGTTGCGGACGGCGGCGGGCACGGGACGAGGATACCTCCGGGCCCGGCCCTACCATGCCCGCGTGCCCCACCCGCCATCTCCCGACAGGCTCACCGTGCTTGCGTCCCCGGACTCACCGGGCTACCTCGATGTGCGCGCGGGCGATGCGCACGGCCCCCAGGTGGCGACGACGTTCCGCACCGGTGGGCCCGGCGCCGCCGTCATCGGCATGGGTGAACTGGTGATCTCCGCCCCGCATCCTGCGCCCGCCGGCAGCCGACGGCACATCATCGGCCCCGATGGCGCGATCCGCGGCTACGTGGAATACCGGTGGCAGATCTCCCCGCTCCGGTGCGTGACGGCGCTGGTGGACGACCAGGGCGTGTGCGCGTGGACCCGTGAGCGGTCTGCGCTCGCCGCCGGCCTGCGGCGCCTCACCCCGCGGGCACCCATGCCCCGGACAGCCGTGATGATGGGCCAGGAGGAGGTCGGCGAGGTCCGTGCCGCGCCCGGCGGGCACTGCCTCACATGGGGTGGAGACCGGCGGCTCAGCCGGACGCAGGCGGCCCTGCTGGCGGTGGCCCTGGCACTACCCCGCTAGGCCGGGCCACGAAGGCCGGGCAGCGCATTACCGGCACCGCGGGGTACCGGGGCATGCGCGGCTCCTCGCACATCGTGAACACCGACCGCCGCGTGGGCACCAGTCTCTGGAACCGGCAGCGGTCGCACAGCCCTGCGGGCATGCGGCGCCGGTCGCCGGTCACGGCGTTGGCGCCCCCGCGCGCAGGGCGTCGGCGAGCCCGGTGAGCGGGAGGTCGCCCTCCAGATCGCCATGGCGGGCGCGCACCGATGCCGTGCGGGTCTCCACCTCGCGGTCGCCAACCACGAGCAGGAAGGGCACCTTGCCCAGCTCGCCATCACGGATGCGGCGGCCCATGGACTCCGACCGGGAATCCACCTCCACCCGGATCCCCCCGCCCCGGAGCGTGGCGCACACCTCGTCCGCGTAGGGCACGTGGCGATCCGACACCGGGATGACGCGCGCCTGCTCGGGGGCCAGCCAGAACGGCAGGTCACCGCCGGTGTCCTCCAGCAGGATGCCCAGGAACCGCTCGAGCGATCCGGTGATGGCACGGTGGATGATGACCGGACGGGCTTCGGTGTCGTCGGCCGTCGTGTAGTTCAGGCCGAAGCGCTCGGGCATGTAGAAGTCCAGCTGGCAGGTGCCGAGCTGCCACGAGCGCCCCATGCTGTCGGTCACCTGGATGTCGATCTTGGGGCCGTAGAAGGCGCCGTCGCCCTCCTTGATGCCGTACTCGCGATCGCCCAGGGCCAGGCGCAGGGCCTCCTCGGCCTGATCCCACATCTCCGGCGTACCGGTGGCCTTCTCCGGCCGCGTCGACAGGAACATGGCGACATCCGTGAAGCCGAACCGCGCGTAGAAGCGCTCGGTCAGGTCGAGGATCGACCGGACCTCGGACTGGATCTGGTCCATGCGGCAGAACACGTGGGCGTCGTCCTGTGTGAACGCCCGCACGCGGAACAACCCGTGCAGCACGCCGGACAGCTCATGGCGGTGCACGTGGCCGAACTCGGCCAGGCGCAGCGGCAACTCGCGATACGAGCGACGCGTGGAGCGGAACACCAGGCAGGCCCCGGGGCAGTTCATGGGCTTCACGGCGAACCCCTGGTCGTCCACCTCCGTGAAGTACATGTTGTCCTTGTAGTGCTCGTAGTGACCGCTCTGCTTCCAGAGCTCGTCACTGAGCATGGTGGGGGTGCGGATCTCCTGGTAGCCCATGGCGTCGAGCTCGGTACGGAGCGCCGCCTGGATCTCGTTGACCACCACCATCCCCTTCGGCAGGAAGAAGGGGAAGCCCGGGCCGGCCTCGTCGAAGTAGAAGATGCCCAGGTCGCGCCCCACCCGTCGGTGGTCACGTGCGCGCGCCGCCTCCAGGCGCTCGAGGTACTCATCCAGCTCGGCCTTCGTGGGGAAGGCCGTGGCGTATACGCGGGTGAGCATGGGGTTCTTCTCGCTGCCGCGCCAGTACGCACCGGCCACCGACAGCAGCTTCACCTTGCCGATGCGCCCCGTGTCGTGCACGTGTGGCCCGCGGCACAGATCGATGAACTCGCGCTCGCGGTAGAGCGACACGTCGGCCTCGCCCTGGCGCCCGAGCTCCTCCACCTGGTCCACCTTGTAGGGCTGGCCGCGCTCGGCGAAGAAGGCCTTGGCGTCGGGGATGCTCATGACGCTGCGCTCGAACGGCGCCTTGCTCTTGGCGATGCGGTTGATCTCGGCCTCGATGGCCGGGAAGTCATCCTCGGTGATCGGCCGGTCCAGCTCGAAGTCGTAGTAGAAGCCATCGGCGATGGGCGGCCCGAACCCGAAGCGGGTTCCCGGGAACAGGCTCATCACCGCCTCGGCCATCACATGCGCCGCCGAGTGCCGCATCACGTAGAGGTGGTCGCCGCCGCTCTTGCCGGTGATGATGGCGATCTGCTCGCCGTCGGCCAGCGGACGGGCGAGGTCGCGGATCTCATCGCCCACGCGCACCGCGAGCGCGGCCTTCGCCAGGCCCGGGCCGATGGCCGCGGCGGCGTCGTGGCCCGTGGAGCCCTCGGGCAGGTCCAGTCTGTTCCCGTCGGGGAGGACGACGTGCATGTGGTTGGCGTGCTCCTCGCAGGGGCGGTCGTGGCGGCGGCCGATGGTAGCAACGGCTCCCGGCCCTCCCGCATCCCCCTTGCGGCGTCCGGTCAATGGGCGGAAGATGACCGGACCATGCGGTGGTTGCTCTGCGGATCGTCCCCCACGCCGGTCGCCCGACGGGTGGTGCCGGCCATCCTCGTGTCGCTGCTGCTCGCCCTATTCGGCACGGCCTTCCTGGTGCTGGCGCCGAGCATCCCGGGGCCCGGGTGGTTGCGCGCCGCCTACGTCATGTTTGTGGTGGTAATCCTCAAGCTGCCCCTCATCGCGATCCTGTGGTGGCTGATCGCCCGCAACCACGAGTGGCCGAGCACGAAGCCCAAGTGGCTCCCGCCCGAGCAGGCCGAGATCCTCGCCTATCTGGAGAAGGAAGCCGATCGGGCTGCCGGGCTGCCGGACGCCGTGGAGCGCCTGGAGTACCTGTCGCAGGAGGCCTGGCACGTGGCCGACCGCCTGGACGGCGACGCCAAGGTGGACGCCCTCACCGTGGCCCTGCGCATCGACCTGGTGCGCGAGCGGGCCCGTCGTGAGCGCAGTGGGCACTGACCCCCTGCTCCGGGGCACCCCCGGCATCGGCGACGGCCCCGACGTGCGGTTGCTGCTGGCCGCTCTCACGGCGGAGCGCGAGGGCCAGCGCCTGCTGCTCGAGGGCCGGGGCGACCGGGCCCGGCCGTACCTGGCGGCCGCCTCCGAGGCCTACCTGGCGTCCTACCCGCTGGCCCAGCCGCGCTCATGGGGACGCCTGATCGGCGCCGTCAAGGCCGGCGTGCTCGCCGGCGAGGGAGCGCCGCAGGCGCGCCGGGCACGCGCTGAACTCGGAGGCGTGGCAGACAGCCCCGCGTCGTGCTACCTGGGCGCCCTGTGCGCGGTGGTCCTGGACGACGCCGAGGAGGCGCTCGCCCTGGCTCCGGGCATGCGGGCGGGCGGCGATGCATTCGCCCGCGCCGCCGATGGCATCGAGGCCATCGCACGCGGCGATGCGCCCGGACTGGCCGCTGCAGTCCGGGCGATCGAGGCCGACTTCGCCACCCGCGAGACGCATCTCACGGGCGTCCCCATCGCCGACACCGCGCTGATGCTGCAGATGATCGGCGCAATTGCGAACGTCCGGTAAAGAAAAAGGCGGCCCCGGCGCCCGCGGGTTGCGTCCCCCGGGGGAACAGGTATAAACCGACTATGTGTTCGGATCTTCGATCCGGGCGCATGGCGGTCGCGAGCGGCGGACGTTCCGAGGTCGGGGGGCCTCGGTTGCGCGGGAAATCGGGGGGTTCCCCGCGCCGTCCGCCGCCGGCCGCTTACCTGCGATGCTGTCGGCCGTGAACGGCGTCACCTCACGCGTCCGCACCGGCGCTCAGGCCCTGCTCGCCGCCAACTGGCGCGAGGGCGTGGGTCGGGACGGCACCCATTTTGGCTACACGTGCCCGGACGGCGCGAAGTACCCCTACCAGTGGTTCTGGGACTCCCTCATGCACGCGCTGGCGTGGAACGAAGTGGACCCCGCCCGGGCCGGCGCCGAACTCGCGTCGCTCGCGTCAGCCCAACGCGCCGACGGGCTCATCGGCCACACGGTGTTCTGGGAGCAGCCGGTGCGCGCCTCACGCCTGCTCTTCTACAACGTCCGTCGCCGATCCGACATGGCGACCGCCACGATCCAGCCGCCCTTCCTGGGATGGGCGTGGGCCGAGGTGGCGGAACGCCTGGGAGACCCCGCGTTCACCCGCCAGGGGCGCGACGTGGTTGCCGCCTACCACGGGTGGATCGAGCGCGAGCGCGTCGACCGCACCGGTCTGGCGTGGGTGATCCTGCCCGACGAGACCGGCTGCGATGCATCCCCGGTATTCGACCCGCTCCTGCGGTGGCGCCGGCACGGCACGCCCGGGTTCGCCCTGCTGGTGGCCGCGGCCCGGCGCCACGACTTCTCGTTCCGCCGCATCCGGGCT
>CAZPAT010000037.1:0-10453 GCA_964584485.1 uncultured Bifidobacterium sp. | reverse complement strand
ACGTGTCGAAGGAGGACGCCCTGCGCATCATGCGCGAGCGCCTGCGCGACCCGTCCGTGCTGGATGAGCTGCCGAGCAACCCGCTGCCCGCCAAGTTCAACGTGCGTCCCACCGACGCCGAGAATGCCGACGTGATCGTGGCCGCCGTGAAGGATGACCCGGCGCTCGACCCCACCGAGGGGATCGTGTACCCGGAGAGCACGGCCGACCGCCTGCTCACAGCGGCGAAGTTCGTGCAGTGGGCGGGCTTCATCCTGATCGGGATCCTGCTGCTCGCCTCGATTCTCCTGATTGGCAACACCATCAGGCTGTCCATCTTCGCGCGCCGTCGCGAGGTGGAGGTGATGCGCCTGGTGGGCGCCACCAACTGGTTCATCCGGTGGCCCTTCATGATCGAGGGCGTGATCTGCGGCCTGGTGGGCGCGGTCGTGGCCGTCGGGATGCTGTGGGGCATCAAGGTGGGAGTGGTGGACGCCTGGGCCGCGGGCGCCGACAGCGCCCTCACCAAGACCGGGTCGGCCGCGGGCACCATCGCGTTCCCCATGCTCACGCTGGTGCTGGTGGGCGCGGGCGCGCTGCTCGGCGCCATCGGCAGCGGCATCACCCTGCGCCGGTTCCTGAAGGTATGACCTGTTCCCGTGCGGCGGGCCCCCGTGGGTCCGCCGCACGTGGGTCGTAACATCGGCGCGTGCCGCCACCGCCCCGCTCACGCCGCGTCGCCGTAGCGGCGGGCGCCGTCGCGCTCGTCGTCGCGGTGTTCCTGCTGGGTGCGCTGGCGGGCGGGCCGGTGCTCGACCGCATCCTGCCCTCGCGGGCCTCGCTGCCCGACCAGGTGACCGACGCCATCGTCGACCGCTTCGAGGACCCGGTGGACCGTGCGGAGCTCGAGCGCGCGGGTGCCAAGGCAATCGCCGAGTCGGTGGGCGATCGCTGGACCACCTACTTCACGCCCGAGGAGTGGGCGGCCATCCAGCGCTCCACGGCCGGTGAGTACACGGGCATTGGCGTGACCGTGCGGTTCGAGGACGACGCGCTGCAGGTGGAGCAGGTCTACCCCGGCAGCCCGGCGGCGCGTGCGGGCATTTCCGCGGGCGATGCCATCGTGGCGGTCGCCGGAGTGCCGGTGTCCCGCCGGGGGCCGGAGAAGAGCCGCGACGCCATCCTGGGCAGGGACGGCACGGATGTGCGCCTGCGCGTGCGGGCCCCCTCGGGAGCGGTCCGCACGGTCACCGTCACGCGCGGTGATGTCACGGTGCCGATGGTGGAGGCCCGGATGGTCACCGGCCCCGGCGGCGCCAAGGTGGGGTACATCGAACTGGCGCGCTTCGAGTCGGGCGCGGGTGAGCGCGTGCGTTACGAGGCCGGGCGCCTGCTGCGGCAGGGCGCCACGGCGATCGTGCTCGACCTGCGCGGGGACCCGGGCGGGCTGCTGGACGAGGCCGTGGCCGTTGCGGGGGCGTTCCTGCAGCCGGGGCAGGTGGTGGTCACCACCAGCGGCCGTACCTCACCGGCACGGGAGCGCCGCGCGGAGGGTGACCCCATCCCCGCCGATGTTCCGGTGGCGGTCATCGTGGACCAGGGCAGCGCCAGCTCATCCGAGATCGTCGCCGGCGCGCTGAAGGATCACGGGCGGGCCGTGGTGGTGGGGCAGCGGACGTTCGGCAAGTCGAAGGTGCAGGTGACCCAGGCGACCGGGGACGGCGGCGCCGTGCGGGTGACCATCGCCGGCTACCTCACGCCGAAGGGCACCGACATCGGCGATGGCGGCGTGCAGCCGCAGGTGCGCTCCGCCGACGACCCCGCCACCGAGGCCGATGAGGCCCTGGATGCCGCAGTGGCCGCGGCGCTGGATCGGCGGTAGGCGGTGGCGCGGGGGCGCACCGGCGTCACGTTCGTGGCCGAGATGGTGCCTGCGGGCCGCGGCATGGCAGCACGGCCGGCGTTCGAAGCCGGTCCCGACGTGCCGCTGCTCAAGGCGCGGCGTGGCGATGCCCGCATGGGCGACCTGGTCACCGCGCGGATGACGGGCGGGGGGTGCGCGGTGGTCACCGTGCACGGCCGCGTCACCGACGCGGGCGCCGCGATCCGTGCCCTCATGGCGCATGAGGGCCTCGGCCGGGGCTTCAGCGCGTCGGTGCGCGATGAGGCCGATGCCGCGCCCCGTGCCCAGGCAGAGCATGACCCCGCCCGCCGCGACCTGCGCGATCAGCGGGTGATCACAATCGACCCCGAGGGCGCGAAGGACCACGACGACGCCATCGCGGTGCAGGAGGAGGGCGAGGGGATCCGCCTGTGGGTGCACATCGCGGATGTCAGCCGCTACGTGCCCGCGGGGGGCGCGATTGATCGGGAGGCCGAGCGCCGCGGGTGCTCGGTGTACCTGCCGGGGTCGGTGGACCCCATGCTTCCGGAGCGGCTGTCCAACGACATCTGCTCGCTTCGGCCGGGCGAGGAGCGCAAGGCGGTGACCGCGCACATGCTGGTGATGCCCGACGGCGAGGTGACCTCCGAAGGCTTCCATCGCTCGCTCATCCGCTCGGATCGGCGCCTCACCTATCCCGAGGTGGACGCCTTCCTCGGCGGCGCGTCGGCACTGGGCGATCTGCGCATGGAGCAGGATGTCGCCCTTGCCATGGACCTCGCCCGCCGCCTGCGCGCCCGCCGGATGCGCCGCGGAGCGCTGGACATCGTCACCTCCGAGCCGCGCTTCCGGTTCGAGGGCGATCGCATCGAGTCGGTGGACATGGAGACCCAGACCGATGCCCACAGCCTGATCGAGGAGTGCATGATCGCGGCGAACGAGGCCGTGGCGCGGTTCCTCATCGCCAAGCGCGTGCCTGCGATCTTCCGGGTGCACGCCGACCCCGAGCAGATGGCCATCGAGCACCTGTGGGACCGCCTTGAAGTGCTGGGCGTCGCGGTACCGCCACTGGCGGAGGGGTTCCTCACCGCGGAGCAGCGCCGCGAGGCCGCGGGCGTGGCCGCGCATGCGGTGCGGCTGCACGTGGAGCGCACCGGCGAAGGGGCGGCGAGCCTGCCATACATGGTGCTGCGGGCGCTGCAGAAGGCGGTCTACCGTCCTGATGAGACCGCCCACTCCGGGCTGGCGAGCCCCGCGTACCTGCACTTCACCTCGCCCATCCGTCGGTACCCCGACCTGGTGGTGCATCGCGCCCTGGTGCATGCGTTGGGGCTCGGGGAGCCCGCCCCGGACGCCGCCATGCTGCCCGAGGTTGCCCGTGACTGCTCCGAGCGCGAGCGGGAGGCCACTGACCTGGAAAGGCGCGCCGACCGCATGTGCCTGGCGTACCTGCTGGCCGGGTCGCTGGGCGGTGATGCCTGGGAGCGTCCGCGCCATGGGGAGGTGACGGGCATCGGCCCGTCGGGCCTGTTCATCACTTTCGACGAGGTGTTCGACGGCTTCCTGCCATTCCGGTTGATGCATGACGACCACTACGTGCCCGACCCGCTCGACGCGCAGGTGGTGGGCGACGACACCGGCCGGCGCATCCGCCTGGGGGATCCCCTGCGCGTGCGCCTGCACGACATCCAGCCGCTGCGCGGCCGCGTCACCCTCGCACCGGCCGACCGCGCACCGGGGCGCCGCTAACCTCCCGCGCCCATGGGAAAGAAGGCCACACGGAAGGGCGGGTCGAAGCCCCCGCCGCCGAAGGACATCGCGCAGAACCGCAAGGCGCTGCACGAGTACGAGATCCTCGATCGCTACGAGGCCGGCATCGCGCTGACCGGTTCCGAGGTGAAGGGCCTGCGCGAGTCGGGCGCCATGATCCGCGAGGCGTACGCCCAGGTGATCAATGGCGAGGTGTTCCTGGTGGGCGCGCACATCAGCGACTACGGACCCGCCGGTGGCCGCGGGCACGATCCGCAGCGCACCCGGCGCCTTCTGCTGCATCGCCGCGAGATCGACAAGATCGCGGGCAAGCTGGTGGAGAAGGGCATGGCGCTCATCCCCCTCCGGATGTACTTCAACGATGACGGCCGCGCCAAGGTGGAATTGGGCATCGGTCGCGGGCGCACCCAGTACGACAAGCGCGTGGCCATCAAGGATCGTGAAATGAAGCGCGAGCTGTCGCGTGCCAATGCCCGCCGCGGGCGGGGTTAGGAGGACACCGCATGAGCATCCGCACTGTCGTTGCCGCGGGGACCGCGGCGGTCGCCGTCCTGGGCGGCGCATCTGTCGCAGCGGCCGGGCCGCCGGCCTCGCTGCCGAAGACGCAGCTCACGGGCTACCAGTTGATCAACCGGTTCATGTCCGCCTTGGAGGACGCCGATGCGCCGCGCATCAACCGGTTGCTGGCCCCGTCATTCGTCATCCAGCGCGCCAACGGAACGTGGGCGGTGAAGTCGCAGTACATGCGTCGCCTGCCTGTCGTCGACGACTTCACGATCCTGGCGAGTCACGCCGTGTACTCGCATGGGACCATCAGCGTGCGGTGGGAAATGGCCACGCGTGAGGTGCTGCCGGGCGCCGCCGTCGGCACCGCCCCCGCACCACGGCTCAGCACCTTCGCGTGGACATCGCGCGGGTGGCGCATGACCTCTCACGCCAACTTCAACCCGCCGACGTAGACGCAGCCGCGGCGGGCACATCTCCGGGCACGGCCGATGCCACGCGATCCCCGTACAGGAGCACCATCACCACCGCCGCCAGTGGTGTGATGGCGGCTGCGAAGACCGCGCCGATCAGGTTCACCGACCACACCGGCAACTGCAGCAGCAGGAACGGCATGGCCAGCAGGGGCGCCACCAGCAGCGGCAGAGCACCGGCCAGCAGGCTCACCACCGCCACCCGCCACCACCCGCCGCGGGTCAGGTCGCGTGCCCGCATCCGGGAGTCGCGGCCGTCGCGGCGCTCCATCACGCACACCTGGGTGAGCAGCTGGGTCTCCACGATGAGCTTGAGCGCCCACGGTATTCCGATGATGCTCGCCCCGAGCAGGGCGATCTGCAACGCGCGAAGGCCCACCGACCGCGCCACCGGGGGGAGCACTTCCTTCGATTCGGGGTAGAGCTCGCGCAGCCGCGGGTTCAGCCCGGCCCGGTCCCGGTCGCGCATGCTGATCGACACCAGCATGATCGCCAGCACGTAGCCGATCAGCCCACCGGGCACGGCGGCGGTCACGGCCCCCACCCACAGCAGGGCGGTTTCCTCACCGATCGTCTGGAACAGCGGCCCGATCACCGGGGTCTCGGAGATGACCCACTGCGCCACGCTGGCAAGCGCCGCCACGGGGATGAAGACGATCCCTGCACCCAGGGTGGTCAAGGGGGACCGGCGCATGATCCCCAGCGCACTGCGGATCATCTGCCCGGCGCGCCGATCGCGCACGATGGGGTCGATGGGCACGCGATTCCAGCGCGTGGAACGGATGAGGGCGATCAGCACCAGTACCGCCACTGCCAGAAGCAACAGCGTCAGCACCGGGTTCTCTCCCAGGTTGGTCAGCAGCTGCGAAGCCGCGGCCACGATGCCGCAGAATGCCGAGGTCACGAGTTCGGACCCCACGTCAGGGATGGCCGAGCTGCTGTCGCGGGCATCGCGCTGCCACGTGATGGGGTTGGTCCAGCGGTCGGTGGTGTTGGGCCCCGGAGGGCCGTCATAGGGCGCGCGCAGCGGGGCGCCCCACTGGCCCTCGTAGGTGATCCACGCGAGCGGGGAGGCCTTCCCGGGGTTGCCGTCGGGCAGCAGCACCGCCGTGGGGCGCACCTCCACCGACGGCCCGCGGGTGTCGTCGCACCCGATTCCCTCGCTTGGGCTGCGCTCCAGCCACAGCGCCGGTGAATAGAAGCCCGCGTGCGATCCCGCGGCGGGGTACAGCACGGGGTGGTCGCCCTGCTTCTGCAGCTTGGGGTCATCCCAGGCGGCTTTCTCGCCGAGGTTGTGCTGGGAGTAGCCCACCTCCACCGGTTCGCGCTGCAGCGCCTGCTCGGGCGTGTCGGCCCGGAAGACCACCTGGGCCATCTCCCAGTCGCCCTCGTGCAGGTTGTTGTAGTCGTTGAACAGGTAGTAGAACCAGTACTGCACCACGAGGTACCCGGGCGCATCGGCCTGCGTGGTCACGTGCGCATAGGCCACCGGGTCCGTCGGCGGCACGCCCATGCCCAGCGACCGCGCCAGCTCGTCGTACGTGCACCCCGGGGCGAGGGGATTCCCGGGGTAGTCGATCGCCCACCCCTCCGGCTTCTCGTACAGGTCGGCCGCGGTGGGCCCCGTCATCTCGGCCTGCCCGTCGCGCAGGAACGTGAAGTCCGGGTTGCCGAGGATGGGGTCCACGCTGCTCGGCCCGTAGGCCTCCCCCGACCGGTCGCACGCGGCCTGCTGCTTCTTCAGCATCACCACCGGTACGTACTTCTGCGCGAGCTCGGTGGCCGCGCCCCCGGTGGCACCGGCAGCCGGGCCCACGGTCATCGCCAGCATGAGGGCGACGGCTGGGAGCAGGGCGGCGATCAGGCGCCGGACCCCGTGCATCACGTGATGATGACCACGTGCTCGGACAGGGCGCCGTGCGCCCCGAGGGTGGAGATCTTCTCGATGTCGCTGCTCCGGCTGGGGCCCGACACCAGGCTGACCGCGGATGGCACGGGCTGCCCGTCGGCAAAGGCCTGCGCCAGGGCTTCGCCGAGCGTGTGCACGATACGTCCGGCTGGCAGCAGCGCCACGTGGTGGCGGTTGGTTACGTCGATCCCGCGGCCATGCCCGCGGGAGGCCTCGAGCACCAGGGTGCCGCGTTCCGCCACCGCCGTCCGGGGCACGGTGACCCCGCAGGAATCCTCGGGGCCCTCGAGGCCGAGGCTCTCGCGCCTGCTGAGCGCGGTCGGCCACATGAGGGCCTCGATGCCCTCGCGCCGCAGTGCCTCGGGCAGCCCCAGGTCGCGTACGAGCGGGTCATCCGCCAGGACCGCCCTCGCCACGCCGGCGTCGCCCATTGCCCGCGCCGCGGCGCGGGCGGCATCGGCCGCGGCCACCACCTGCGACGATGCCTTGCGCCGGCCGAGCGACGCCACCAGGTCGGCGACGAGTGGGTCGCTCACGGGCGCGGGGGCCAGCGGCTGGGCATGTCGCGCACCTGCGTCCACCCCGCGCCGGGGCCCGGCAGCCGCCGTACCCATCCGCCCTTCCCGCGGGCGCGCAGCATCAGGCGCCAGCCGGCCATCCATGCGCGGTAGGTCGCGGGCCGTCGCCACAGGCGGCTCCATGCGCGGAATGCGACGGCTGACCTGCGCGTGGCGGGCGACGACGCCCGCGCCCGCGCGCGTACCAGCAGGTCCTGCAGGGGGATGCCCACGGGGCAGGCTTCGCCGCACGACCCGCACAGCGATGACATGAACGGCAGGTCGCGTGAGGACGGCGACGCCGGCCCCTCCAGAAGGGGCGTGATGACGGCGCCGATGGGGCCTGAATACGGTGAGCCGTAGGCCTGCCCGCCCACCGACTTCCACATGGGGCACGAGTACAGGCACGCACCGCACCGGATGCACGAGAGCGCCTCCTCGAACTCCGTGCCCCGCAGCGCCCCGCGGCCGCCGTCCACGATCACCAGGTGGAACTCCTCGGGGCCATCCCCCTCGCCCTCGCGGCGCGGTCCGGTAATGAGGTTCACGTAGTTGGCGGCGTCCTGGCCGATTGCCGCCATCGGCAGCACCTGCAGGATGTGCGCGGCCTCGTCCCAGTCGGCCACCACCCGCTCCATGCCCATCACGGCCACGTGGATGCGCGGCTGGGATGTGACCAGCCGTGCGTTCCCCTCGTTCTCCACGATGCAGACGGTGCCGGTGGACGCCACGCCCAGATTGACCCCCGACACCCCCATGCCGGCCTGCGCGAACTTCTCGCGCAGGCGCACGCGGGCGTGCGCCACCAGCCCCTCGCGGTCGTCGGGCACGTCGTCGGTGCCGGCCTCCTCACGGAACAGCGCGGCCACCTGCCCGCGGTTCAGGTGGACGGCGGGCGCGATGATGTGCGACGGGTGCTCGCCGGCCAGCTGCAGGATCCACTCGCCCAGGTCGGTCTCCACCACCTCGATGCCGGCGTCGGTGAGCGACTCGTTGAGCTTGATCTCCTCGGTGGCCATCGACTTGCTCTTGGCCACCACCGTGACCCCGCGCGCGCGGGCCAGGCCGGTGATGTACCGCGTCGCCTCGGCGCCATCCTGCGCCCGCACCACCGTGCCGCCGGCCTCGCGCACCTTCGCCTGCATCTCGCTGAGCAGCGCGGGCAGCTCGCGGATATTGCGGCGCCGGATGTCCCGGGCGCGCTCGCGCATGGCATCCAGCCCGTGGTCACGGCGCATGGCGTCGCGGCTCTCTCCCCAGCTGGCTGCCGCCGTCGCCAGGTTGCCGCGCAGCGTGTCGTCGGCCAGCGCCTCCACGGTGCGCTCGCGCAGCGTGCCCTCGGCATCGGGGTAGGCAACACCGCCCGATGACCTGCGCCGCCGGGTGCTCACCCGTCCAGCACCTCGGCGATGTGACGCGCGCGCAGGGGGATACCCCGACGATGCGCCACCCCCGCCACATGCATCAGGCACCCAAGGTCACACGAGACCACCTCGGGTGCACCGGATTCCACCGCCGCGCGCGCCTTCTCCTCGCCCAGCCGGGCCGAGAGTTCGGGGAACGTGATGCTGAACACACCGCCGAACCCGCAGCACTGGTCGGTGCCCTGCATCTCGCGCACCTCACATCCGGCCCGGGCCAGGGCCTCGCGCGGGCTGGCGCTCTCGTGCATCACGCGCAGCATGTGGCAGGAGTCATGCATGGTGACCTCCTCGGTCCGGGAGGGGCCCGGGTCGAGGTCGTGCTTCTGCAGGAACTGGGTGAGCTCGATGGTGCGTCGCGCCAGGTCGAGCGCGGCTTCCTCCTCCGGGCGGCCGCGGAACATCTCGGGGTAGGCGTGCACCACCATGCCCGCGCATGAGCCCGACGGCACCACGACCTCCTCCGGCCCCGCGAACACCTTGAGCGTGTGCCGCGCCACGGCCCGTGCCTGATCCGGCTGCCCGGCCGTCCAGGCGGGCTGGGAGCAGCAGGTTTGCGCACGCGGTACGCGCACCTGCACGCCGCAGCGCTCCAGTACCCGTCGGGACGCCTTCCACACCGACGGCGCCACGGCGTCGGACAGGCACGTGCGCATGAGGAACACCTGCATGCCACAAGTGTAGGGACGCAACCGTGAGGTCACGCCGGTGCCCTGTAGCGTGGACGCATGTCCGCACCGTCCCCCTGGTCGTTCTGGCGCATCGCGCGCATTGCCGCCGCCGCGGTGGTGCTGATCGCCGCCGCCTACTACCTGGTGGTGGCGTTCGACAACATCACCAACCCCACCAACCCCAACGGCAGCAACTGGCCCTTTGTGGAGGGCGTGCTCAGCGGCGAGGGCACCCCACCCGACAATGGCTTCGAGTGGCGCTTCATCGATGCCACGTGGTTCCACGTGCTGGCCTACATCGGGATCATCGCGGGCGAGGCGCTTGCCGGCGTTCTGCTGCTGATCGGGGGTATCGCGGGCATCCGGGGGGCGTCGTCAGCGCAGCGGTGGGAGCCCGGCCAGCGCTGGACCCTCATCGGGGGCGTGGTGGGCCTGCTGGTGTTCTTCCTCGGTTTCATCGTGGTGGGCGGCAACTGGTTCATCATGTACGAGAACGCCAAGTGGAACGGGCTGGAGCCCGCATTCCAGAACACGGTCACCACGCTGCTCGCCATGCTGCTGGTGCTGGGCGCGGCGATCGGCGGGCGATTGGCCGAGCGGGGCT
Source organism: uncultured Bifidobacterium sp. (assembly GCA_964584485.1). GTDB lineage: Bacteria > Actinomycetota > Thermoleophilia > Miltoncostaeales > Miltoncostaeaceae > SYFI01. The sequence continues at coordinate 683 of CAZPAT010000037.1, read as the reverse complement.
GAGGCGCCGTGGAGCGGCGCGCCCTCAGGACGCCGCGCAGTCGGAGAGTCCCGCCTCGGCCGCGGCCGCGCGCCGGGCGGCGATGATCGACCGGCCCTCGGCGCTGCCGATGGTCGCGCCCTCGGCAACGTCCAGGTCCTCCCCGGCCAGTACGCGGTTGTACAGATCCTCGGTCATCTGCACGCTGCGCCCGCCCTCCTCCAGATAGGCCGTGACATCGTTGGCGATCTCGGGCGGCGGATCCAGTTGCGAGATGTCGGCGTACTGCCGGCGGGCGATGGCAATCGCCTTGCCGAAACGGTCGCGGAAGTCCTCGAGCGATTGGAACTGCTGGGTGTTGCCGAGGGCGTTGAACTCCGCCGTGGCGGCGGCGCAGATTCCGTTGGCCTCGGCCACGAACCCGGCATCCGCGGCCGGTGTGGTGGTGGCGGCATCGCCCGCCCCCCCGCATCCGGCCACCGCGCCCCCGGCGGCGATGGCGATTATTCCCGCGGCGATGGCCCGGCGCGCTCTCATGACGACCCCCCGGTCAGTTCAGCGCGACCGTACCCGGACGCTCGCAGTGTGAACCCGCCCGTAAGGGGGGTCTCGCCACGCGGTGATACCCTTCACGAAGAACAAATCTTCTACGGGCCCGAACCAGTTTCGACGGGGCGGAGAAGGATCGGAAAGCGAGCCGCGGA
>CAZPAT010000036.1:7221-10467 GCA_964584485.1 uncultured Bifidobacterium sp. | reverse complement strand
CGCGCAGGGCGTCCTCGCGCGCGAACCCGGCGTCCTCCATCGAGGTGAAGAGCGATCCCACCAGCACGGTGCTGCTGCGGTAGGCCACCGAAGGACGCGCCGCGATCATCGCCACCACGTTGGGGTGCCGCGACAGGGCGTCGCGGTAGGCCCGGGCGAACGCACCCATGTCCTGCCGCCACTCGTCGCACAGGTCGAGGGACTCCACGAACTCGGCCTGCACCATGGCGACGACGCCGTCGAGCATCTCGTCCTTGCCACCGGGCACGTGGTGGTAGAGCGACATGGCCTCCACCCCCAGCTCCCCGGCCACGGCGCGCATGCTGCACCCCTGGATTCCCGCGCGATCGATCACGGCAAGCGCGGCCTCGACCACCCGGTCGCGCGACAGCGGCTCGCGGGTGGTGCTCACCGCGCACCCTGCCCGGGATCGCGGTCGCGCGGTGCGCGCTCGGGCCCGTGCGCGGGGCGCACGCGCGTGAAGAGGTACGTGAGGCCCGCGCCCAGGAGCGCCGACACCAGGATCACCACGATGAGGCTGGTGGAGGTGGTGAAGACCCACCAGGTGACCTCCACCTGACGGGAGTTCGCGATGATGAACCACACCAGCATCACGCCCCCGCTGACCGCGAGGATGGCCTTCCAGTTGGTGTCGTTGCGGCGCCGGGGCGGCCGTCGGTCGCGCTCCATCAGGGCTCCTCCACCGGGGATACGCCGAGGATAGTGTCGACCGCGGTGGAGGGATCGATCTCCCGCGCCACCACCTGCTCCACCAGGGCGTCGAGGACCTGCGCGTCGGAACGGGCGGCGAGGTCACGGGCCATGCGCTCGAGTGCCAGCGACCGCAGGTGCCGGCGCACGCCATCACGCGCCCGCGCGCCCGCCGTATCCGTGGCAGCCAGGTCGGCGCGGTGGCGCTCCACGGCATCCCAGGCATCGGCGACGCCCTGGCCGTCGAGCGCCTGCGTGAGGATGACCGGGGGCACCCACCCATCGGGCGGCACCAACGTGAGCGCCGACTCCACCTCGCCGGCCAGGACATCGGCGCCGGGGCGGTCGCACTTGTTGATGACGATCACGTCGGGGATCTCCATCACCCCCGCCTTGATCGCCTGTATGGCATCACCACTGCCCGGCATCAGCACCAGCACCACGGTGTCGGTGAGCGCCTGCACCTCGACCTCGTTCTGGCCCGCGCCGACGGTCTCCACGATCACCACGTCGAAGCCCGCGGCATCGAGGATGGTCACGGCATCCCCCGTGGCCTCGGAGAGCCCGCCCAGATGGCCCCGGCTGGCCATCGAGCGGATGAACACCCCGTCGTCCAGGAAGTGGTCCACCAGCCGGATGCGGTCACCCAGCACGGCGCCGTGGGTGAAGGGGCTGGTGGGGTCCACGCTCACGATGGCGACCGTCATGCCGCGCCCGCGCAGCAGGCGCACGAGCGCCGCCGACAGGGTGCTCTTGCCCGCCCCGGGCGACCCGGTGATGCCCACGCGCATGGCGCGCCCCGCCCGGGGGTGCAGCGCCCGCATCACGGCGCGGCCCTCGGGGCCCAGCGATTCGGCCATCGTGATTGCACGCCCGATCGCCCGGCGGCGACCCTCCCGCACCCCGGCCACCACCTGCTCGGGCGTCATGGGGCCTCCTCCAGCGCGGTCCGCATCGCGGCCAGCAACCGGTCGGTCTGCTCGGGCGTGCCCGCGGTGATGCGCAGCCCGCCGGGCGCGCCGAACCCCGCGGTGGGCCGCACGATCACCCCCTGCGACGTGAGGGCACGATCGAGCTCCGCGGCGCGCCCGGGTCCGACATCCACGAACACGAAGTTGGCATCGGAGGGCAGCGGGTCGAGGCCGAGGTCGCGCAGCCCCCGGGCCATCCGATCGCGCTCGGTCCGGGCCATGGCAACCCGTGGCGGCAACTCGGCAGGTGCATCGGCCAGCGACGCCAGGGCCGCGGCCTGCGCCACGGCGTTCACATCGAAGGCGTTGCGCACCGGCCCGAGGGCCTCGGCCATCCCGACGGGACCCGCCATCCAGCCGATGCGCAGCCCGGCCAGGCCGTACGCCTTGCTGAAGGTGCGCATGGCGACCAGCCGCCTGCCCTCGCGCACCATGGCCACCGCATCGTGGCTGCCGTCCGGGAGGTACTCGGCGTAGGCCTCATCCACCACGGGCAGCACATGGGACGGCAGGGCATCGAGGAAGCATCCGAGAGCGGTGGGGTCAACCGCCGCGCCCGTGGGGTTGTTGGGGCTCACCACGGCCACGATCCGCGTGCGCGGGCCCACCGCCGCGGCAAGGGCGTCCAGGTCGTAGGCACCACGCGCGTCCAGCGCCACCGGGGTCACGGTGGCCCCCTGCGCCATCGCGCCCTGGCGATACGAGATGAACGATGGCCAGCCCATCACCAGCTCATCCCCCGGATCCAGCATTGCCATGCACAGGATCTTGATGAGGCTGTCGACGCCGTTCCCCACGATGATCCGGGCGGGCTCGATGCCGTGGATGTCCCCCAGTGCGTCACGCAGGGCCCACGCGCCCGGGTCGGGGTACAGGTTCTGGCCGCCCGCGGCATCCGCGATGGCACGCAGGGCGCCGGGGAAGGGCGGAAGCGGGCCCTCGTTGGAGGCCAACTTCGTGATGGGCACGTCGCCCAGCTCGCGCTGCAGGTCGGCCAGCGGACGGCCCGGCACGTACGCCTGCACCGACGACAGCGCGGGGCGCAGCAGGGCCGGGTCGAGATGCGGCGCGTCGGGCACGGCACGGAGGCTACACTCGCCGCCGATGCCGGAATTGGATGACCTGGGGCTGTTCCCGCTGGGACTGGTGCTGCTGCCCGGCGAACGGGCGCCCCTCCACCTGTTCGAGCCGCGCTACCGCCAACTGCTGGCCGACTGCGTGCTGGACGACCGCCCCTTCGTGATCCTGCAGGACCACGGCGACGGCGCGTCACCCATCGGCTGCAGGGCGCGCTTCATCGCCCTGGGCCGCCGCTTCGCCGACGGCCGCATGAACGTGACCGTGGTGGGCGAGGAGATCGTGCGGGTGCTCGAGGAGACCAGCGGGCGGATGTACCTGACCGCGTGGGTCGAGCAGGTGCCGGATGACGCCACGGATGCACCCGAACCCGCGCGCGCGGAGGTGCTCGACCTCTTCGCGCGCCTCGTCGCCGAGGTGGCGGGGTCGGCGACGCCGCCCCCGGTGCGCGACGACATCCCGCTCTCGTACGCCATCGCCGGGATGA
>CAZPAT010000036.1:2173-7121 GCA_964584485.1 uncultured Bifidobacterium sp. | reverse complement strand
ACGCCGCCCCCGGTGCGCGACGACATCCCGCTCTCGTACGCCATCGCCGGGATGATCGAGATGCCCGCCGAGCCCAAGCAGGAACTGCTCGAGTGCCGCGACGAGCCCACGCGCCTCGCGCTGGTGCACGACATCCTCGCGGCGGCGCTCGAGGGCGCGGACCGCGAGCGCCTGGCCGCGGCGCGCGCCCGCACGAACGGCAAGGTCGCGCTGCCGTGATGCACGGCGTCGCGGTGGTCCGGCCCCGGCGCATCGCCTGGGTGGAGGGTCCGGACGCCTGCGACCTGCTGCACGGACTGCTGACCGCCGACATCCGGGCGGTGCCGGTCGGAGGGGCCACGCGATCGCTGGTGCTCGATGCCCAGGGGCACCTGGTGGCCCGCATCGCCGTCGCTCGTGATGCCGGGGATGCCTTCACCCTCGTGCTGGATCCGCCGCCGGCCCCGGACGGCGTGGTGGTGATCAGTGCCCACCATGTGTCGGAGGACGCCGAGGTGCTCGGCCCCGAGGACACCCGGGTACTGGTGGCCACCGACGACCTGGCCCCGGCCCTGGCCGGAGCGGGCGACCTGCTGGTGCCCGGCGCGATCCCGGGCACCATCGAGGTGCTGGCCGACGACCCCTCCGTGGTGGCGCGGGAATGCGGCATCGGCCTGGCAGCGGACGGGGTCCTCGAGGCCCTGCGCATCTGGAGCGCGACGCCCGCGATCGGCGTGGACACCTCATCGCGCACGCTCGTGCAGGAGGCCCGCCTCGACGATGCGGTGTCGTTCGACAAGGGCTGCTACCTGGGACAGGAGACCGTTGCCCGCCTGCACTACCGCGGGCACGCCAACCGCCGGCTGGCGCGGATCGCCCTTTCGGGGCCCGTCCCCGTCGGCACACAGGTCACCGCGGCTGGGCGCGAGGTGGGGACGGTCACCAGCGTGGCCGAGGTACCCGACCACGGCTGGACCGGCCTGGCGATGCTGCGCCGCGAGGCCGCCGACCACGCGGATGTGGACGCCGGCGGCACGGCCGGGCGGGTCCTCCCCGCTCCCTGACGAGCCGGTGCTAGCGTCGGGATCAATGGGAGTCGGACGCGATGATCGCGCGCGGGCAGCCCGCGAGTCGTGGGCGGTGCGCCTGTTCTACGACACCGATGGCGACCTGCGCGGGTGGCGGGCGCTCGGCGTGGTGGCGTTCCTCGCCGCCGCCGTGGTGTTCGGCACGGTGGTCGCATCGTTCGCAGGTGCGGCGTTCGGCCCGGACACCCTCGCGACAGCCGCGCTGATCGTGTTCCTGGGAATCAAGTTGCCGCTGCTCGCGTTCGTCTTCTGGATCCTCATGCGCCAGGGCGGTGGCTACACGCAGGCCGAACTCACCACGCGCGAGCGCACGCGCGTGCTGGAGAGCCTGGTGGAGCAGGCGCGCGCCGCGCGCAGCGCGCCGGACGGGGCCGAGCGCCTGCGGTGGGCCGCGCGCGAGGCATGGCGCATTGCCGACGAGGCGCCGGACGACGAGCGACAGGCCGCCATCGCGGTGGCGGTGGAGATCAGCGGCATGACCCCGGCCGCCAGCCCCCGGCAGCCCCAGCCACCGGCCTAGGCGAAGACCAGCGCGTCCTCCACCTCGCCGGCGGCGAGGCCGTCGGCGATCTTGTCGAATGCCATCGCATGCACCACGGCCGCGATGTCCTCCGCCGTGCCCGCAAGGGCCTCGGGGTGACGGGCCTGCACCGACACGCGCCCCACGAAGCAGGTCTTCACCGCCACCACCGCACCGCCCTCCACGACCTCCACGTTGAACCCCCACAGCGTGTGCGCGTCATCGGTCAGCGACGTGCGCGGGGGTTCGGCCCGCAGTTCGAAGGTGCGCCCCCCGGCCTCCACGGTGCGCGTGCTCACAGGTCCACCACCCGTCCTTGGTCGTCCACTCCGGCGGCACCGCCGCCGCGGCGGGGATCGCCCACGGCCCGCAGGCCCCGGGGGGTTACCCCTGCCACGGACACGCCGCCGAAGTACAGGTTTGCCTCGGTCCAGAGACGCAGGTCGAAGCCCTCGTCCCGGAGCGCCATGATGGCATCCGCGGGCACGCCGCCCTCCACATCCAGCCCATCACCCTCATGGTGGATGCGCGGCATGCGCACCGCGTCGGCGGGATCGTCGCCCGAATCCACCATCCCGGCGATGACCATCAGGATGGCGGAGCGCAGGCGGTTGGACCCTGCGGATCCCAGCGCGGCGACGGGCTCGTCGCCATGCAGCAGCATCGTGGGCGCCATCATTGACGTCATGCGCAGGCCGGGCGGCAGCGAGCCGAAGCCTGCGGGGTTAAGGTCGCTCTCGCCCAGCATGTTGTTCAGCAGCACCCCGGTACCGGGCGCCACCACGCCCGAACCCGAGCCGTTCGAGGACGACAGGCTCGCCATGCCCCCCTCAGCATCGATGGCGCTCACGTGGGTCGTGCCCGTGGGCTTCCGTGACGGCGGGCGGCCTGCCACCTCGGCGTCGCGCAGGGCGGCCCAGAACCGCTCGAGGAACCCCTCGTCCGCGAGGCCCTCGTGGAACTCCGGCCCGCGCATCGCATTGGCGCCGGCCTGGGCGGCGGCCATGCGCGCGTAGAACCCGGCCTCGCCACCGCCCGCGGGAAGCCGCTGCAGGTGCTCGAGCGCCGCGGCGATCAGCACGCCACCGCTGGAGGGCGGCGGGTTGGTCAGCACGGTCACATCCCGGAACGTCACCTGCACCGGCGTGCGCTCCACCACCCGGTAGGCGCGCAGGTCATCCGCCGTCACCAGCCCGCCGGTGGCCGCCAGGTAGGCCGTGATGCGCTCCCCCACGGGGCCGTCATAGAGGCACCGTGCGCCGTCGGCACCAAAGGCCTCGAGCGTCTGCGCGAGGTCCTCGAACACCAGGGCCTCGCCCGCGTCCGCGACGCGGCCCGCCGGAAGGAACTGCGCCGCGCTCGCCGGGGTGTGTCCCAGCATCTCGGCGAGAATGCGGTGCAGGTACGCGGCCTCCTCGCCCACCGCCACGCCTGCCCGCGCCAGCGCAACCGCGGGTGCCACCAGATCGGGCAGCGGAAGGCGTCCGAACCTCCGCGCGGCTTCATCCAGGCCGGCGAGCATCCCCGGCACCGCGACCGATGCGGGGCCGATGTGGAACACCTGCTCCGCGGTGCCGAAGGGCACGGTGAAGGCGTGGAGGTCTGCGGGGTCGAGACGACGGCCGGACGTCCCCAGCCCGGGCACGGCCACGAAGAAGTCGAGGATGGTCGCGGGCCCGCCGGGCGGCCGGACCATGAGGAAGCCACCGGCGCCGGGGCCCGTGAGCACCGCCTCCGCCACCGCGGAGGTGAGTGCCCCCGCGATCACGGCATCGGTTGCCGTGCCGCCCGCGGCGAGCGCCGTCGCACCCGCGCGCGCCGACAGGGGATGCCCCGCGGCGACCGCGCCCGTGATCACCGGGCGGTGCGCCCTAGGCGGCCGGTCCGCCGTCCGGGTCGGATGGCTCCCGGTCGTTGTCCACGGAGAACAGGCGGGTGGATTCGGCGTCCGCCGGGCCCGGGGGTGAGCCCTCGGGCGGGGCGGGAAGCTCGCGCGCCGCCGAGGGGTCGGCAGGCAGGTCGGCCGGCGGGTCGGGGGCCGCGGCCAGCGCGGGCGGCGCCTCGGGCGGTGCCTTGGGGGCAATGGGCGGCGGGACGTCGGCGGAGAGGTCCGGGGCCTCGGGCGGCTCGGCGATATCGCTGCCGCCGCCGATCGCGGCAGGCGCTGCCTGCGCCGGACGGGCACGGCGACCGCGCTCCACGCGGGTGGCAGGGGTACGCGATGCCGAGGCGGACGACTTCGCGGGCACGCCCGACAGGCCGGCCGCGATCACCGTCACCCACACCTGGTCGTCCAGGTCGTCGTCGATGGTGGCGCCGAAGATGATGTTCGCGTCCGGGTCGGCGGCATCCGCCACCACCTGCGCGGCCTCGGTCACCTCGATCAGCGACATGCTGGGGCCGCCGGTGATGCCCAGCAGGATGCCCCGGGCACCGTCGATGGGCGTCTCGAGCAGCGCCGAGGAGATCGCGGCGGTCGCGGCATCGGTTGCACGGCTGCCGCCGCTGGCGTACCCGATGCCCAGCAGCGCCGTGCCGGCGTCCTTCAGGATGGTGCGCACGTCGGCGAAGTCCACGTTGATCAGCCCGGGCAGCGTGATGAGGTCGCTGATCCCCTGGACGCCCTGCCGCAGCAGGTCGTCGGCCACGGCGAACGCCTGGACCACGCTGGTCCCGCGCTCCAGCACGCTCATCAGGCGATCGTTGGGGATGACGATGACGGTGTCGGCGGCCTCGCCCAGGTGCTGGATGCCCTGGTCGGCCGTGCCGGACCGCTTGTTGCCCTCGAAGCCGAACGGCCTCGTGACCACCGCCACCGCGAGCGCTCCCAGCTCGCGCGCCACCTTCGCGACGATCGGCGCGCCACCCGTGCCGGTGCCGCCACCCTCGCCCGCGGCGATGAACACGAGGTCGCTGCCGCGCAGCACGCGGCGCAGGTGCTCCTCGCTCTCGCGGAAGGCCATCTCCCCAAGGGCGGGATCGCCGCCGGTGCCCAGCCCACGGGTGACCTCGGCACCCACGGGGATCACCACATCTGCCCGGCTGCTGTCCAGCGCCTGGCGATCGGTGTTGATCGCGATGAACTCCACGCCGTGCACGCCGGCCTCGATCATGCGATCGACGGCGTTGCACCCGCCGCCGCCCACGCCCACCACGCGGACCACCGCGTGGCCCTCGGCGCGCAGCGGCACCTCCTGGCGCGTCTCGGCGGGGCTCTCGGACTGGAGGCCCTGCGCGCCGCCCTCACCGGGGGTGGTGCTCCTGAAGAGGTCCGCGAGCGGCCCCTCGCGCATGGACTGCTTCTTCACGAGGCCAGTCTAAGGCCTGGCCCGGACTGCGGCCTCACCTCGCGCACCGGACG
>CAZPAT010000036.1:0-2073 GCA_964584485.1 uncultured Bifidobacterium sp. | reverse complement strand
TGGAGGGCGGCGGCAAGGCTGAGCGACGAGGTCGTCTTCGCGACCCCGCCCTTTTGGTTCGCCATCGCCAGAACGCGCGCCTGACGCGTCATCTCATGTCCTCCAGGAAGTGTGCCGGTGCGCCTGTCGTTTCCACGCGCGCGGGCCGACTCCTCCCGCGCCACGTCACCCCGCGCGCGGGACCAGCGCCCCGGGCGCCACGGGGCCCCCGGCATACCCCGCGCCCTCGGCCGCCCGCACCATCCGCGCCATGGCGCCGGGTGCGACGGCCGTGGAGGCGCGGGTGCCGCCCAGCGCCTCCAGAAGCACCCCGTCGTCCAGGCGCGTGCTGGTCGATTCGTCGAGGAGGTCGTTGAACCGCAGCGCCACCGCGCGCGGCGCGGCATCGGCGCGCGCCACTGCCCGGGCACTCGCACGGACCAGCGCACGCGTGGCAGCGGGGTTCGCCCGCGCGAACTCCTCGGTCGCCACGAGCACGGTCGCCGGAATCTGCCAATCCGCGATCGTCCGGTCCAGGGCGGGCACCGGCGTGGCAAGGCCACGAGCCGTGAGCAGTTCGCCGAAGGGCGCCGGCGCGAGCGCGGCATCCACCACCCCTTGGCGGAACGCCTCCACCAGCGCCGCATTCTTCACCGGCACCACCTCCACGTCGCCCCCCTGGTCGGAGGCCCGCAGCCCGGCCCGGTCGAGCAGCAGGCGCAGGGTGAGGTCCTGCGTGTTGCCATGCGCGGGCACCGCCACGCGCCGCCCCGCCAGGTCACCGGCATCCCGGATGCCCGTGCCCGGCCGGGCCACGAAGCCCTGTCCGCCGGTCACGACCCCCGCGAGTAGCCGAAGGCGCCCGGGCGCCCGGCCCTCCGCCAGCACGTAGGGGCCCGGGCCGATGTAGGCCGCATCCAGCGATCCGCTGAGCAGCGCGCTCACCTCCTCGGGCCCGCTGGCGAACACCTGCGCGTCCACGGGCCGCCCCGCGAGGCCCGTGGCGAACTCGTCCTCGAGCGCGATCAGGGCCGGGCCGTGGGTGATGGTGGGCATCAGCCCCAGGCGCACCGCATCAGTCGCGCTGCCCCCGCACCCGGCGACCGCGATGGCCAGGACCGCCGCGCCGGCCATGGCCGCGACAGAAGCCCTAGCGCGCACCCACCAGGCCCCACCGCCGGTTGACCCAGCGCTCGAGGCGCGCGAACACCAGCTGCTCGGTGGCGATGCCCACCACCAGGATCACGAGGATCACCGCCATCACCACGTCGATGGCCCCGATCTCGCGGCCCAGCTCCAGCACGCCGCCCAGCCCGGCTGCGCCGGTCACCACGATCTCGGCCGCCATCAGCGCCCGCCAGGCGAACGACCAGCCCATCTTCAGCCCGGTGACGAGGCTGGGGACGATCGCGGGGAACACCAGGGTGCGCTGCAGGAACAGCCCGCGCGCGCCCAGCGCGCGCCCCGCCATCAGCAGCGTGGGTGATATCTGGTGCATCGCGCCGTAGGTGGCAAGCGCCATGGGCTTGAACGTGCCGAAGGCGGTGATCGCGAGCACGGCGGTCCCGTTGAAGCCGAACCAGAGGATGGCGAGCGGGAGGAAGGCGATCGTCGGGACCGCCTGCAACCCGGCGATCACCGGGCGGATGCCGTCCTCCAGCACGCGCGACCCGCCCGTGAGGATGCCCAGCAGCACCCCGGCGACGACGCCGATCGCCCACCCCTCCACGAGCCGGAGGAGCGTGGCCCCGAGATCCACCAGCAGCGCGCGCTCGGTGAGCAACGTGCCGAGGGTGCCGAGCACGTCGCCGGGCGAGGGCAGCTTGTACGGGTCCACCCAGCCGGCGGCGGTGACCAGCCACCACACCAGCAGGATGAGCAGCACGAACCAGCTGCGGCGGAGGAACCCGGTCACCAACGCCCGGGCTCCCCGCGAGGCCCGGGCCCTGCGGCCACCTGCGGCGTCCGCACCCCCCGCGGCGGTGCTCACAGGTCGACGACCTCGGCCACCTGGGCGCGCCGCGCGGCGGCGTCATCCACCTCGGCGCGCAGCCGCTCGAGCATGTCGTGGCGCAGGTCGAGCAGCGCGGGGTC
>CAZPAT010000035.1:0-10534 GCA_964584485.1 uncultured Bifidobacterium sp. | reverse complement strand
GCGCGGCAGGACTCGAACCTGCGACCCAGGGATTATGAGTCCCCTGCTCTAACCAGCTGAGCTACGCGCCCGTCATCCACCTGTCGGCGGATGCCCCATTGTGTCGGATAGGTAGGGACCGGGGCGCATGAGTCGGGGAAACCCCATCCGCGTGAGCCGCGCGGTGGCCGGACCCACCGGGGCGGGGCCGTCGCGTAGCGTCGTCTCCGTCAACGGCGTGAAGGAGGCCATCGTGGACGTGGACGGCAGGCATGTGGTCATCACCGGCGCATCGCGTGGGCTGGGTGCGGCCCTTGCGGACGCCTTCGCGGCGAAGGGCGCCCGCCTCACGCTGGTGGCGCGCAGCGCCGATCAGCTGGCGCAGGTGGCGGGGCGCACGGGCGGCAGCGCGCTTGTAGCCGACTTGGCCGACCCCGCGCAGGTGGACGGCCTCATCCACCGCATCGAGGCGCAGCATGGACCCGTGGACGTGCTGGTGAACAACGCCGGCATCGACCTGACCGGCGCCTTCACGGAGATGCCCATGGGTGACATCCAGCGCATGGTGCAGCTGAACGCCACCACCGTTGCCGAGTTGACACGGCAGGTGCTGCCCGGCATGGTCCGGCGTGGGAGCGGTCACGTGGTGCAGGTGTCGTCGCTCGCCGGCAGCGGCACCTTCCCCGGCATCTCGGTGTACGGCGCCACGAAGGCCTTTGTCACGCATATGACCGCGGGGGTCCGCCTGGAGATGGCCGGACTGCCCGTCGGCCTCACCGTGGTGGAGACCGGGCTCATCACTCCCACCGACATGGCCGACTCGGTGCTGTCGTACCCGCCCACGCAGGCATCGTTCCGGCGCTTCTACCGCCTGTTGCTGCTGGCCGACGCGGATGTGGATCGCGTCGCGGCGAAGACGGTGCGCGCGGTGGAGAGGGGCAGGCGGTCGGTGCGCATGCCCGCGCGGGCGTTCCTGTTCCCCATGCTCACCAATCTGCCGCGGCGCATCGTGGAGATGTTCCTCGTTGGCGTGCCGCGGCAACTGGACCCGTAGCTGGGGCATGCCACCCTCCTGTTGGGGCCGGGATCTCCCTCAGCGACGGGTGCCACTCGCCGGCCCGCGCGGTCCCGTCTGCACATGGGCCAGACGGCCTGCATGATCGTGGCGACGCTGGCAGCATTCATCGAGACGGATGCTCATGGCGCCTCGTCGGCTCTGGCCCGCACCGGGTGCATCGTCGATACGACGACCCCGCTGATTCGCGAGGTGATCATCAGGGGGGAGTGCCGGCCCGGGGGCATCTCCAGCTGCGCATAGCTGGCGCTCGCCCCCACCCGTGCGCGGGGGGGTGCACCCGACTCCCGACCGGCGGTAACCGTCTGTCTTCGCGGTAGCGTCGCCTCATGCGCCTCTGGGTCTCCCTGCACCTCATCGTCCTGGTCATCGCCGCGCTGGCCGCCGGTCAGGTCGGCGCCGCCCCGGCCCCGCGGTCCGCATACCTGGTGGAGGCGACCACGTCCGTGGCGCGTGAGCGTGTCGTGCAGGCGGAGCGGGCTCGCGGCACCTCAATCGGCAGGGTGTTCCGACGGGTCATGCCGGGATTCGCGACCCGCCTCACGACCGCGGATGCCCGACGCCTGCGCCGCGATCCGGGGGTTGTCCGCGTGGTGCGCGATCGCTCCGTTCGCGTGGTGTCCAACACCCCCTTCCGGTCGACGTCCCCGGGGCTGTGGGGGCTCGACCGGATTGACCAGCGCTCCCTTCCCCTGGATGGTCAGAGCGTGATGCTGAACGCCGGCCCGGGGATTCCCAACTACGTCGTGGACACCGGGATCCGCGACCAGCAGGTGCAGTTCGCGGGCCGACTCCGGCCGGGTGTATCGGTGGTGGGGGATGGCAATGGCACTGAGGACTGCAATGGCCACGGCACCCGGGTGGCCGGGGTGATCGCGGGCGCGGAGACGGGCGTGGCCCCGGCATCTCTGCTGATCCCGGTGCGCATCCTCGACTGCAGGGGGAATGGTGATGGGGCCGCGCTCATCGCGGGTCTCGACTGGGTACTGGGCGTCCATCCTGCCCGTACGCCGGGGGTGGTGAACATCAGCCTTCATGGTCCCTACAACGCCCTTGTGAACGATGCCGTGGCGGCCGTAGTGGCGCATGGCCTGGTGGTGACCGTGGCCGCGGGCAACCTGCCGGGCGACGTCTGTGCAGGATCACCCACGTCCGAGCCCTCGGCCATCCGCGTGGGGGCCATCTCGCAGGGTGATGTCATCTCCCCATTCAGCGGCACGGGTTCCTGCGTCGACATCCTGGCCCCGGGCGACGGCATCCTCACCACGACGACGGTCACTCGACGTGACGCAGCCGCGCAGAATCAGCTCGTCTTCGCCAGTGGGACGTCGATCGCGTCGGCCTTCGTCGCAGGCTCCGCGGATATCGTCCTCGCGGCGAATCCTGCGGCACGACCGGCGGATGTGATCCAGCGCCTGCTCGCCTCGGCCACACCGGATGTCGTGAGCGGAGTACCGCCGGCCATGCCGAATCGCCTGCTCTACGTGGGCACGGGCGCCCAGCCGGCCATGGCCGTTGGAGCCTCCGCCACCGCGCTCGGGCCCGTCTTCTCATGCGTCACGGCCATCTTCGTTCCGCGTTCGTCATCCCCAACCGCTGCCGGGCGCTACGAGCTGGAGGGCACCGTCGCCTTGCCGGGTGTGCTCACGGTGACCATCGGTGGGCGCCTGCTAGCTCGGCGCCACATCGGGGCTGGCGAGTTCTCGTTCCTCACCCGGCGCATCGCCCGGGGGGTCAGCCGCGTGCGCTTCGCGCTGAAGCCTGACGACCGTGGCACCTCGGTGAAGTCGGTGCTGGTGCGCACGGTGCGCTGGCTCTAGCGCCGCTCCCCGTCAGCCGTCACGCTGCCGCCCGCAGGTGCCGCCGGGGCGGGGCCGGGGCAACCCGGGCCGCCGCCGGATGAGGTTCCGGGACAGAGGCTGTTGCCTCCCGGGGTGCGGATCACGCGAGATGCGGGAATCTCCTCCGCAAGCCTTCAGGGGGAGCAGCGGGTCGATGACGCGTGATCCATGGATGACCATGCACGGGAAGTGATAACTGGGGGTGCCACCGCCGCATAAAGCGCGTCATACCAATGCAACCGTGACGCCTGGGTTGCAGGCACAGGGGGGCCGCCCGACGCCCGCAGCCTCGGCCATAGGCGCGCCTGCGACCGCGGGTACCACGGCGGAGGCGGGGGCCTCCGGGGGGTCGGATCACGCGAGATGCGGGGATCACCTCCGGACGCCTGTGCGGGACGCATGCAGTCGATGACACGTGATCCGGGTACGACCATGCGCGCACAGTCATACCGGTGGCCGCGTTCCCCGTGGGAGCTCCGTCGCATTGGCGAAACGTCGCCGAGGGCGCAGCAGGACGTCCGCATGGCGGGGCGACGGCAACCGGTCAGCGCCGGTGCATGGACCGCACGGCGAAGGCCGCTGCACCGAGCGCGAGCACCACGGCCCCCTGGGCCACTGACTGCCAGGGCAGGGCGATGGCCAGCGCGACGCAGCCGATCACTCCGACCATGGGCAGTGCGCGCGCCCCGCGGGCATGGGCGGCCGGCAGTGTGAGCGCCGATGCATTCGCCACCGCGTAGTAGGCGAGTACCGCGAACGAGCTGAACCCGATCGCCCCCCGCAGGTCTCCCAGCGACACCACCACGATCACGAGCGCTCCCACCACCACCTCGGCGCGGTACGGCGTGCGAAAGCGCGGGTGGACGGCGTCGAGCGCCCGCGGAAGGTCGCCCCCGCGTGCCATTGCCAGGCCCGTGCGGCTGATGCCGGCGATGAGCGCCAGCAGCACGCCCACCGACGCCACGGTGGCCCCGATCCGCACGACGGGCGCCAGGTTGGCGAGTGCACCACCTTCCACGGCCGCGGCGAGCGGGGCGGTGGAGGCGGCCAGCACCTCCGGCCCCGATGCCCACAGCGCCGCGGCCGACACCACCAGGTAGATGGCCAGTGCCATTCCGAGGGCAATGGGGATGGCGCGGGGGATGGTGCGGGCGGGGTCGCGAACCTCCCCGCCCAGCGTCGCGATGCGCGCGTACCCCGCAAAGGCGAAGAAGAAGAATGCGGCCGCCTGGGGGATGCCGGCGGCGGAGCCGATTGCCACGTCGGGCGCTGGATGGTGCTGGCCCCCGCCCGCAAGGGCGACCACGGTCACCGCGAGGCATGCCAGCGTGATGCCCAGCAGCACGCGCGTGGCCGCTGCGGTGCGCTCGATCCCCGCGTAGTTGATCGCCACCAGGATGATCACGGCCACGACTGCCAGGGCCCGTGCGCGCTCCGGCCACAGGTACACGCCGATGGTGAAGGCCATGGCCGCGCAACTGGCCAGCTTGCCCACCACGAACGCCCACCCCGCCAGGAATCCCCACGCATGGCCCAGCCGCTGTCGGCCGTACACGTAGGTGCCGCCTGATTCCGGGTAGCGGGCCGCCAGCCACGCCGACGACATGGCATTGCACAGCGCGACCACGCCGGCGAGCAGCAGGCCGGCGAGCAACCAGTTCCCGGCAGCGGCCGCCGCAGGGCCGACGGCCGTGAACACCCCTGCGCCCACCATCGACCCGAGGCCGATCGCAACGGCGTCACGCAGGCCGAGGGCGCGGGCGAGGGAGGCGCGCGTTCCCATCGGCGCAGGCTATCGCCGGTGTGGTGCGCCACTGCCAGGCGGGGGGCATGTGTGACGCCCGGGCCCGATACGGACGCGTCGGGGACAATCCGGCCATGTCAACGGAACGCAGGGACACCATTGCGGGCGGCTTCAGCGAGACCGCCTCCGACTACGACGGCGCGGTGCGCTTCAACCTGGAGGGGGCCCAGCGGCTGGTGCTGTCGATTCCCCCGGGGCGATACGACGACGTACTGGATGTGGGGTGCGGCAGCGGGTGGGCCACACAGGCGGTGATCGACCGGTTCCACCCGGCGCGCGTGACCGGCGTGGATCCATCGGAGGGGATGCTCGAGCAGTTCCAGGCGAAGCTGGGAAACATCGAGGGCGTGGATGTGTCGCTGGTGCAGGCGGGCGTTGAGGACATGCCCGTGGAGCCCGACGCGTTCGACCTGGTCATCTGCTCGATGGCCTATCACTGGTTCCAGCACCGGTGGGACGCCGCCGCGGCCATGGCGCGCGCGATGAAGCCCGGTGGCGTGATTGCGATCCTGTGTTCCGGCAAGGGCGGCGAGCAGGCCTACCGTGACGTGATCGCCGATGTCGAGCCCATCAACTACGCGTGGCTCGGTGCCTTCGACGGCAACCTGCGCGACATTGGCGAGATGGAGGGGTATCTGGTGCAGGCGGGCCTCGAGCCGCTGGACATCTGGATGGAGCGCCGCGTTCGCCACACCACGGTGGAGGCCTACATGGAGCGCATGCGCGTGGTGGCGGGGCACATCATCGGTGACCCTGCGGACCCTGAGGTGGCGGGGTGGCTCTCGCGCGTGGAGCAGGCGATGCGCGAGCGGTCGGGGCCCCGGGGCTGGACCTACGACTTCATGAAGCTGTACGCCATCGCGCGCAGGCCGGTGTGATTCAGCCCGAGTTCGTGGCCTCGCTCAGCGTGCGGCTTCCGCTGAAAACCGGGGAGCCGGTCGCTGGAGGCCAGGAGGAAGCGCGATATACGGAGACCCGGGCCGATTGCACGCAGTCGCCCGAGGCGCGGCAGGCGAGGTCACCCGAAATCCCTTCGTAGCCGTCCACGTCGAGCATCGCCGCGCGAAGGTCGGATCGGTTTATGCGCAGCGCCCCGCCCGGAAGCGGCACGGCGACTCTCCGGATGGCCGCGATCACGAGGTTGAGGGCATCGAAGGCCGGCGCGGTGACGACCCCGGACGGCGCGCTTCCGAAGCGCTGCCGGTATGCGGGCAGGAACTCGGTGCGGTAGAAGCCGTTCCGGCGAAGGCCGGAGCCATCGAGGGTTGCGCCGTAGAGATTTGCGTCGCGGCGCGCGCGCGAGGGGAATGAGGTCGTCATGCACGCCCCGGAGGCCAGGATGGGAGTTCGTGAGAGTCCGGGCTGCGCGCGAACTGCCGCGACTGCACGGCTGCACCCGGGCTCCGACGCCGGGATGATGATCGCATCCGGTCGTTGGGAAGCGATGCGCCGGGCGGCAAGCAGGGTGTCGGAACCCGCCGGGGATTGCTGCGCCACGACGCGTCCTCCTGCAGACCGGAACGCCGTGGTGAATGCATCGGCGAGGGCGGATGAGTGCGGGTCGTCGGTGGCCAATGTGGCCGCCGTGCGGGCGCGCAGACGCGTTCGGGTGAAGTCGGCCATCGTCCGGGCCACGATGACGTCGTTGGCGGCGGTGCGGAAGAAGTACCGCTCGCGGCCCTCGGGGCTTGTGAGAAGAGGTGATGTGCTTGTCGGTGAGACCAGCAGCACCTGCCGCGGGCTGAGCACCGTGGCCGCGGCGCGATAGGCGGCCGCAGAGCATGTGGTGCCAATGACCGCGACGATGTCGGCGTCGGCCAGGAGCCGGCGTGCCCCGGCTCGCCCGCCTGCGGGCGTGCAATCCTCGACCTCGTTGATCAGGTCGACGCGGTGCCCGAGCACCCCGCCGTCGCGGCCGTCGAACGCACCGTCGAGGTAGTCGAGGGCGAGGGCGATGGCGTTACGGGTGCCGCGTCCTTCGGGGTCACGCGCGAAGAGCAGCGTTCCCAGGTAGATGGGCTCGCCGATGCCCACGGTGACGCATGCGTTCTCGCTGGCCTCGCACGCGGGATCGGCTGCGGCCCCTGTGTCGTCCCCGCACGATGACACCAGCATCGCGACGAGCAGCATTCCGACCATCGCGATTGCCCGGGCTGCCCAACTCATGGCGTGGCCACCCATGGCAAGTAGGCGCCGTCCCGGATCTCCCCGGCCAGTTGCGTGATCGGTGCCGTGTCCACGGCAAAGGCACCCTGGAATGGCGCGCTGATGGCGAGGATGGCACCGAGGTCGAGCGCGACCGCGAGCACGATGCCCGCTGCCACCCATCCGTAGCGCCACCCCTGGCGGTTCGACACGAGCAGGGCGTTGACCAGCAGGGCCAGCCCCGAGAGCGCAGCAAGCAGGAAGAGCGGCAGCGGCAGGCTGCCGGCCGCGATGACCACTCGTTCCCGCCGACTTGCCGTCATGTCGTTGACGGCCTGCTGCATGGTGCCGGACGCCCCGTCGGGCACGTACGACCTGTTCGCCTGCACGAACACGGTGCGCTGCAGTTCCCGCAGCCGGTCTGCCGATGGCGAGCGATCCGCGGCGCCCGTCGCGAGGGCGGGCCACTCGCCTGCGGGGATGGAGTCCAGGTACCCGACCAGGGACTCCTGGAGGGCGCCGGTGTCGGCGGGCGTCAGAGCGCCGCTCGCCTGGGCCAGCTGGCTGGCGGCGGCCACCTCGGAGCCCACCGCATTCTGCGCGGAGCGGAGCGTGAGGAACTCGGAGCTGATGAGGAACCCGGTCAGGATCGCGAACAGGCTTCCGAGGGCCGTCATGTACGCGGCCGCGGTGATGCCCGCCCTTTCACGTGGTTGCCCGTGAAGGGTGCGGTGGATGACGGCGGCTGCGGCAACCGTTAGGGCGATCGTTCCCCCGACGGCAAGGAGGAAGACCTGCCACGCGGAGAGCGAGGTGAGGACCTCGATCATTCCCGCGGGCCCGTGTCGGCGGTGGACCAGGCGCGCGCGGTGTCCGCGATGTCCTGGTCGGACAGGCCGCTGCCCGCGCGGCGGAGGAAGTCAGGAGAGCTGATGAGGTCGCCGAATGCCCGCGTGGCATCACCATTCTCCCCGCTGGCATCCGCATCCACGTACATGTACAGGTCGCGCGTGAGCGGGTATGACCCATCGGCGATCGATGCGGGCGTGGGGCTGACGCACCCTGCGCGGCTGTCGCCGCTGTCGATGCCTACCGCCCGTACGCGGTCAAGCCATGGCTGAACGGTCTGGTAGCCGGCGATACCGATCGCGCCGGGGGCCCCGAGCACCCTTGAAAGCATCACCTGGTTTGCGGGGGTGGCGATGGCATCGCCCCGGATGTCGGCGGATGATCCGCGTGCGGCCGCCGGGGGCGCGATGATCTTCTCGATATAGGTGTCGCGCGTGCCCGAGCCCGCTTCCGGGACGACCACCCTGAGAGGCGGGGAACCTTTCGCCGTGCGCCCCCACGATGTCAGGCGATTCGGGCCTTCCGCCGTCAGGCGGTCAAGCACTGCGGTGCTGAGGCACTGCGGCACGGGTGAGTCGCGGCCGGTGAACACCACCACCGCATCGCGGCCCACGAGCAGCTGCACTGCCGCCACGCCCGAGCGCATGCAATCCCGTCGCTCACGTGCCGACGCAGGCCGACTTGCCCCGGACACGCCCGAAATCGCGTCGCAGAGCAGGGCGAGGCCGTCCGACGTGCCGGTCATGTCCACGTCCACCCGCGACAGCGGGTTGGCCTCGGCGAATTCCGCCGCCGCGTTCTGCACGAACGGGAGCAGGGTGCTGGAACCCCCGACCCGCACGGTTCCGGTGAGCCCCGGATCTGCGCCGCAGCCCACCACCATCGTTGCGGTCGCTGCCGCGCAGGCGATCGAAGCGGATCGCGTGATCGAGGTGGGGAACCCCATTCGGTGAGTGTACGTGCGGCAGGTCGGGGACACGCCGCGCGTCGCAGCGGCTACGGTCACGCTTCGATGCTTCGGACTGCGCGAGCCCTCTTCGCGGTGCTGGCCATCACCGCGGCCCTGGCTGCCTCAGGATGCGGCTCGGATGCGGCGTCCCCGCCTGGTTCATCCGCTGCGTCCGAGACTGCGCCGGCGCCGGGGACCACCGGTACCGAGCGCACGATCCGGATCGGATTCGTAACGACTGCCGAGCATCCATACGGGGCGGCCTTGAGGGTCTTCGCGCGCCGTCTCGCGGCCGTGTCGGGCGGGCGCCTTGGGGCGCAATTGGTGCCCGAGTATGGCGGCGGGGACGACCTCGGGTTGCTGGCGGATATGCGGGCAGGAAAGGTCGATGCCGGGTCCGTTTCGGCATCCGTGTGGCAGGCGGAGGGAGTCAACTCATTCCTGGCGCTGCAGATGCCGTTCCTCATCACCACGTATGACGCGGAGCGCGCGGTGCTGGCATCCCCGGTCGCTGCGCTCATGCTGCGCGGCACCCGGCGGGTGGGACTGGAGGGACTCGCCATACATGAGGGCGGCATGCGCCGGCCGGCATCGGCTGAGGGGTGCCTGCTCGCGCCGGACGACTGGACGGGCACACGCATGCGCTCCGTGCAGTCAGGGTTGCTCGCGCAGTCGATCCGGGCCCTTGGAGCCGACCCGGTGAGCATGCCGCTGTCGGATGTCGGGGAGGCGCTCACCACGGGTCGCCTCGATGCGATCGAGGCGAATCTCGGGTTGGTCGCGACCCTCGGGTATGTCGATGTCCTCCGCTGCATGGCGGCGAACGTCACCCTGTGGCCCTTCCCGACCGTTCTCGCGATGAACGACGCGGTGTGGTCATCGCTCACGCCGACCCAGAAGGGATGGGTTCGTTCGGCCGCGCGCGTGCTCCCCACCGCGTCACTGGACATCGTCGGCAGGTCTGCGGCACGGACTGCTCGCGAACTCTGCCGCGAAGGCGGCGGCTTCTTCTTCTTCGCGACCGCAACCCCCGCAGAACTGCGCGCCCTGCGCGTGGCGGTACAGCCCGTGTACGACCGCTACACGGCCATGGACGGCGTCGGGGACCTCATCCGGCGCGTCCAGCGAATCGTCGCGTCCAGTGCCCCGTCCGCGTCGGGCCCCGCGTATCCCGCGTCGTGCGGGGCCGGCTGAGTCAGCCCGCCCGCCGGGGCCGGTATGTGGTGGTCAGCACCCGGTCGATGCCGTTGGCGATGCGCTGGGCATGGCGTGGTCCCGGGGCTGAGTAGCGCACGCCGGGCATGGGAGCGATCCCCGGGCCACCCGGGTTGTAGAGGGGCCGGTAGCCCCTTCCCGTGGCGGGAACGCGCACCCATCGCACGCGCCGGGCGGCCTCCACGCTGCCGTCGAGGATGATGTCGATCTGGTTGTCGTGATCTTCCTGGTAGCAGCGGTCGTACGTGCGCTGCTTCCGCCCGAGATCGGCGAGGCCCACCACGCGCAGCGGGTGGCCGTCGATGCGATACGTGCGGCCGGGGGTCACGAGCGGGATACGGCGCCCGGATCGCGTGACGGCGATCACCTGGAAGTGCCGTCGGTAGGCATTGGGGGTGAGGGCCGTGATGCCGTCCGGCGAGAAGCCCCCGGTGGTGAGCACGCGCACGCGGAACCGCGCCCGCGCCCCGTACAGCGCCCGGCCGTCATTGGGCAGCGTGGACCGCAGGCCCGGCGGCGCGCCCTCGCCCCGGGTGGACATCCGGGTGACGGTGCCACCCGCAAGCCGCGGGCCCGTCCACTTCGTGGGGTCGGCCGGCTGGTCGTCGTAGGGGGAGGTGCTCTTGGTGGCGCTCATCCCCACGGCGCTCACCAGGCGGCTGCGCGGCCCCACCAGG
>CAZPAT010000034.1:0-10581 GCA_964584485.1 uncultured Bifidobacterium sp. | reverse complement strand
ACCCGCACGGGTGTCGGAAACGGGCCGAAACGGTCGCCCCTGGGCGGAAACGCCCAAACCCGGGGAGGCCCGGAATACCCCCTAGGTGCAGGGATTACGGGCGGTGAAGGTAAAGCCGACGAGCGGACTCGAACCGCTGACCCCTTCATTACGAGTGAAGTGCTCTACCAGCTGAGCTACGTCGGCACGCGGCGCGGGATGCTAGCCCACCATCAGTCCCGGCGCGCGACGTGGCGGCAACTGGCCGCGGCGCAGCATGGCGAGCCGATCAAGGAGGCCCTCCACCCATAGGTCGGCGAGGGGGTTCAGCCGCAGGCCGGACCGGGCGCGCTGGATTTCGGCGAGGGCATGTTCCACCTCGACGGAGCGCTCCGGATGGGCGAGCGCGCGGATGGCATCGGCGCGGTCCATGTGCCGCATGGTGTCCCCGGCGCCGATCGACACGGCAAGCACGTCGGCGTGCACGGCGGCCATGCCGTCGAGCACGTGCGACCACCCCTCCGTGACCAGCCGCCTGCGCTGGCGTCGCTCCTCATCCTGCGCGCGTTTCGCGGCGGTCTTGCCACCGCGCTTGCCCTCGAGGGCAGCGGCCTCTGCGCGCAGGCGGTCGAGCTCAGGTGACGGGTGCGCTGCCGCGGCCTGGTCCATCGCGGCCTGGATGTCGTGCACAAGGGATGAGCCACCGGATGTGCCCTGAAGACTCGCCAAGCCGAGGTCTGCGCCGAGGGCGCGAAGGCGCCGCTCGAAGGGGCCCATCTCCAGCGCGAGCAAGCCGTCGGCGCGGGCATGCGCGCGTGCCGCGGCAGGGTCCTCCCCCTGCGCCTCCAGCAGCGCGGCGATGTCGCGCCACCTTGGGGTACGGAACGGCACCAGCATGCACCGGGAGCGGATCGTCGGGATGATGTCACCGAGATTGTCGACCACCAGGATGACGTGGGAGAGGGGAGGGGGTTCCTCGAGCACCTTCAGGATGCGGTCGGCACCGTCCTGCGGGCGCAGCCGCTCGGCCCCGTCGATGATCATCACGCGTCGCTCGCCCACGACCGGGCGGGAGGCCAGGCCGGCGAGCACGGGCTCCAGTTCATCCTGCAGGCGAATCGTGGTGCCGGATGCCGCGACGGTCTGGATGTCGAGCGACTCCTCCAGGGGATCGTGGGTGCCGGACGGGTCCACCAGGGCCCATGCGACCGCGCGCGCGGCACGCCGCTTGCCCGCGCCGCGCGGGCCGTGGAGCAGGAGTTGCTGCGGCGGCGATGGTCGCGCCACCGCCGCGCAGAGCACCCTCGATGCGAGGGGCTGGCCGGCCACGTCGATCGTCACAGGCTCCCGACCACGGCGGCCATCACCCGGGCGTGCACATCCTCCAGCGTGCCGGCGGCCGACACCAGGTGCACCCGGTCCGGATACCTGCGCGCGACCTCCCGGTACCCCTGTGCCACGCTCTGCTGGAGGGCCTCGCCCTCCCCCTCGATGCGGTCCACGCTGCCACGCCCCGCGCGCCGGTCCACCGCTGCGCCCGGCGGGAGGTCGAGGATGATCGTCAGATCCGGCATGGACCCGGAGATGCCATGTGCGTTGATGGATGCAACCTCGGCGATGCCCAGGCCGCGGGCCGCCCCCTGGTAGGCGAGGGATGAGTCGATGAACCGATCGGCCACCACCCAGGTACCCGCGGCAATGGCCGGCTCGATGACGTCGGCCACCAGCTGGGCACGCGCGGCCGCGAACAGGAAGGCCTCGGCCCACGGGCTCATGGCGTCGGGGCCGAGCACGATGTCGCGCACGTCCTCGCCAAGCGGCGTGCCGCCCGGTTCGCGCACGTGGATCACCTCGTGCCCGCGCGCGCGAAGGGCGTCCGCCAGCATCGATGCCTGGGTGCTCTTGCCCGAGCCGTCCACGCCCTCGAGGCTGATGAACGTGCCCGTCATGGGTATCCCACCGCGACCACGGCCACCACCACGGCTACGGCGGTCACCGCCGATACGGCGATCCCGACAGCGCGGGCACGGCCCGAACGGACCGGCCTGCGCTCACTTGCGGGTACCCCCTCCGCGAGCCGGGCGAGGACCTCGGGCCGGGGGCCGCGGGGGCCGCTGGTTTGGCCTGCTTGCGGCGTCATGCCGGGTCGGCCATGCTGCCGCCCAACGGCGTCACGGGAGGGCACATGAACGGTGGATGCGATCGGGGCCCCATGGCCTCTCGAGGCTAGCAGTGGGCGGTACGGGAGCAGCGCTCATTACCGGCGGGGCTGGGTTCATCGGGTCCACGCTCGCTGATGCGCTCGTGGCTGAGGGGCGTGAGGTCCACGTTCTCGATGACCTCTCCACGGGGCACCTGCGGAATGTTCCTGCAGACGCCACGTTCCACCGTGCCGATATCCGTGACGCCGCCGCCGTGGCCGCCGCGGTCGCCGCAGCCCAGCCGTCCACCGTGTTCCATCTGGCCGCGCAGGCCGATGTGCGGCGGGCCATCGCCGAGCCGGCATTCGACGCCGAGGTGAACATCAGCGGCACGCTGTCGGTTCTCGAGGCCGTCCGCGCGGTCCGCGCACGCGTGGTGTTCGCGGCCACGGGGGGCGGTGCGTACGGCGAATACGCCGGCCTGCCAATCCCCACGCCTGAGTCCGCAGAGCCGCGGCCCATGTCGCACTACGGCCAGAGCAAGCTGGCGGGGGAGGGCTATTGCGCCCTGTATGGCCGCCTGTACGGCCTCCCCACCGTCCGGCTCCGCCTCGGCAACGTGTACGGCCCGCGCCAGGACCCGCACGGCGAGGCGGGGGTGGTCGCCATTTTCTCGGGTCGCATCATCGATGACGAGGAGGTCACCGTGTTCGGTGACGGGCTGCAGACCCGCGACTACGTCTACGTCAACGACGTCGTGGATGCGTTCCTCCGTGCCGAGGGCGGACCGGATGACGCCACGCTGAACGTCGGCACGGGGCGGGAGGTGTCGGTGCTGGACCTCGTGCGCATCCTGGGCGCGGGCGATCCCGTGTTCGCACCGGCGCGTACCGGGGAGATCCAGCGGAGTTGCCTTGATCCGTCCGCGGCGCGCCAGGCCCTCGGATGGAGCGCCCGCACGCCGGTCGAGGATGGGCTGCCGCGCACGCGGGATGCCATCCGGGCGGCCCGCGCCGCCTAGTCCGCGGCAGCGCGCGGCAGGGGTACCAGACGCGGCGGGCGCACCGGCTCGCCCGCAGCGATCCGCTGCGGGCCGGCGTCGAGCATCCACGAGACCTCAGCACGGGGCCGTCGCAGCACCCTTTCCAGCACGTCCACGGTGGCATCCAGGTCCAGGGCATGCCCCGTCCGCGAGGGGGCATCGGACGCGACGACCGTCACCATTCCGTTGCGCAGCAGATCGAACGCGGTTCGCTCCGCGCGCGGCCCGTGGTCCCCGCGCATGCTCCCGGCAGCCAACTGCACCATGGCTCCGCGGCCCAGCAGGTCGCGGAGCCGGTCGGGAGATGCCTGCACGGATTCGCTGCGCTCCGGGTGCGCGATCACCAGGCCCATCCCGCCCATGTCGAGGCCCCGGATCACCTCGGGGATCATGAGAGGCCACCCCGCGGCGGGAAGCGTCGTGACGATCCAGCGACCGCCGTCGCCGGCGGTGCACCGGGCCATGACCTCCGGGGGCAGGGCGGCCAGCACGTCCAAGGGCACCACCGCCCCGGGGAGCAGGCGCAGCGGCACGTCGCCGCCATGCAGGGCATCGCGCAGGGCGTCCCGCGCGGCGTCGGCGCGATCAAGGTGGTCGCCGGTCGCATCCGCCACCAGTGCCGGGGCGACGGCCGTCTCCACGCCGGCCGCCACCAGGTCGCGCGCTGCCCTGCACGCCGACGCGAGGTCCGGCGTGGCCGAGTGGATGCCGGGGAGGATGTGGGCGTTGAGGTCGAGCACGGCGCGGGAGGATAGCGGGGGTGACGACGTCCCCCGCAGGCGCTAGGATTGCCGCCTGCCGGGGGCATTAGCTCAGTTGGGAGAGCGCCTGGATCGCACCCAGGAGGTCAGCGGTTCGAATCCGCTATGCTCCATGAAAGCCCTGCAAACGCGGGGCTTTTTGTAAAACAAGACTCGCAAGGTGAGCACGCCACGATGAGCACGATCCCCGCCCAGTACCCGCCCCGCCACCGGCCCTCCGACTACGTGATCGCCCCGGAGGCGGGCGAGGACGAGTACATCGAGGTCGGCGTGCTGTTCGTGGGTGCAGGCCCCGCGGGGCTCGCGGGGGCGATCCGCCTCGGGCAGCTGATGGCCGAGGATGAGGAGCTCATGGAGGCGCTGGGCGAGGTGCCTATCGCCATCGTCGAGAAGGGAAAGGGGCCCGGCTCGCACCTCCTCTCGGGATCGGTCATGCGCCCGGGGCCGTTCAAGTCGCTGTTCCCCGACGCCGCCCCCGGGGAGACGCCCGGCATCTTTGAGGAAGTCCACAAGGAGTCGGTGTACTTCCTGCGCCGGAACGGCAAGATCAAGATCCCGACGCCGCCCGACCTGAACAATCACGGCAACTGGGTGGTGTCGATCAGCCAGCTGTCGCGCTTCATGGCGGAGCAGGCGGAGGAGTTCGGCGCATACATGCTGCCCGAGAGCGACGCTCAGCAGCTTCTGGTGCAGGACGGCCGCGTGGTTGGCGTGAAGACGGGTGACAAGGGTCGCGGGCGCGAGGGCGAGGAGCTCTCCACGTTCGAGCCCGGCGTCGAGTTGCGCGCCAAGGTCACGGTCATCTGCGAGGGCACCCAGGGACACCTGGCCGGGGTCCTGCGCCGCCACTTCGAGCTCGACCAGGACACCACCCAGATCTACGAGATCGGCGTCAAGGAGGTCTGGGAAGTCGAGAAGCCGCTCGATCGCGTGGTGCACACCATCGGCTGGCCGCTGCGCATGGGCGCCAAGTGGCGCGAGTACGGCGGCGCCTGGCTGTACCCCATGGGGGGCAATATGGTGTCGATCGGCATGGTCGTCGGGCTGGATGCGGCCGACGCCAACATCTCCGCGCACGACCTGCTGCAGCAGGCGAAGACCAACCCGCTGTTCAAGGACATCCTCGCCGGCGGTCGTCGGGTGGCATGGGGTGCCAAGACCATCCCGTCCGGCGGCATCTACGGGCTGCCCAGCCGCTTCCACGTTCCGGGTGCGGTGCTGTGTGGCGACTCCGCCGGCTTCGTCAACCTCGCCGCGCTCAAGGGCGTGAGCTATGCGATGAAGTCCGGGATCATCGCGGCGGAGCAGGTGGCACAGGCCATCAAGGCCGGAACAGCCGAGGAGACCACCGGCCTCTGGAACTACACCGAGGCCATCAGGGATTCCGAGGTGTGGAAGGACCTCTGGCGCATCCGCAACTTCCGACCGGCCTTCCAGAAGGGATTCATCTACGGGGGGATGGTCGCGGGGCTCACCACGGTGACGCGCGGCAAGTTCCCGAAGAAGGTCACGATCAAGGCCGACAAGGACGAGCCGGTCATCATCGGTCCTGACCGCGACTACCCCAAGGCCGACGGCGAATACATCTTCGACAAGCTGTCATCGGTCTTCCTGAGCGGTAACAAGACCCGCGACGACCAGCCCAACCACATCCGCATCCGCACCGAGGTGCCCCGCGAACTGGCGGTGGCGTGGGAGAACATGTGCCCCGCCAAGGTGTACGAAATCGTCGACGGATCGGCCACCGCGGACGGCATGGTGCACGTGCGCATGAACAACCCGAACTGCGTGCAGTGCGGCGCCATCACCGCCAAGGGCGGGCAGCTCACGCCGCCCGAGGGCGGTAGCGGGCCGGAGTACACGCTCACATAGGGGTGGCGTCGGCCCGGTGCCGGGCCGCATTCGCCACGTAGCGCTCGGCCTGGGCCCGCAGGCCGCGGCGCTCGTCGACGGTGAGGTCCCTCCGCACCCGCGCAGGGACGCCCACCACCAAGGACCCCTCGGGGACCACCATGCCCTCGGGAACAAGGGCATGGGCCCCCACGATGCTGCCTGCACCGATGACCGCGCCGTTCAGCACGGTCGCCCCGATGCCGATGAGGCACTCGTCACCGATGGTGCACCCGTGGACGGTGGCCTGATGGCCGATGGTCACGTGACGGCCGATCACGCACGGCATCCCGGGATCGGCGTGCAGCACGGCGCCATCCTGCACATTCGTCGCCTGCGCCACCTCGATGCGTTCGACGTCGCCCCGGATGACCGCGGTGGGCCACACCGAGCAGCACGCCCCCAGGCGCACCCGGCCGATCACCACGGCCGCCTCATGCACCCACGCGTCCGCCGCGATGTCGGGGATGTCCCGGCCAAGTCCCTGGATCACCTGCCAAACCTCCCGGAATGCGCCCGCCTCGCAGGAGAGATGGGCGAAAGGGCGTACGTGCCGATGGTAGGGTTGCCACGTAGGCAATGCACTGCGTCTCCGAGGAGAGAAGATGCGTCGAGCACTATCCATTGCGGCCGCGGTCGTCGCCTCCACCGCGTTGATCGGCATCGGCGCGGGATGTGGCTCTGATGATTCCGCATCCGTGACTCCCGCGGACGCAACGACCATCGACAACGTGGCAGCGCAGACGGACTCCGAAGGCAAGACCGTGTCGGCACCGACCGCGGACAGCGGCTCCTCGGCCGCGACGGATTCCCAGGCTCCCGCGCCGGATGGCGGCGAGGGCGAGGCCGCCGCCACCGGCGATGTCGCGGCAGGGAAGGCCGTGTTCGAGGCCAACTGCCAGGGCTGCCACCCCAACGGCGGCACCGAGGCCGGCGTGGGGCCCGCAATCGTGGGGTCCGCTCTCTCGACTGATCAGGTGCGGAACCAGATCGTGAACGGCAAGGGAGCGATGCCGGGCGGTTTGGTGAGCGGCGCTGATCTGGACAACGTCGTCGCCTACGTCGACAGCATCAAGTAGCGGCAGCGCCTCCGATGGGCCTCGAGGTCGCCACGCACCGCCGCGGCGGCCTCGCGGTCGCCATGCTGAGCGGTGAACTCGACATCTACACCGTCCCCGTGTTCCGTCGCGAGGTGCACGAGTCCGGGTGCACGGGCGTGGTGCTCGATATGCATCAGGTGAGACTGGTCGACTCCAGCGGCCTCGGGGCAATCATCAGCCTTCGGAGCCGCCTGCCGGCGGACGGCCCCGGCGTGGCCATCGCGGGTGCCACGCCGCCCGTTCTCAGGGTATTCGACATCACCGGCACCCGGCAGTCGTTCGCCTTCGGCGACGATGTGGCGTCAGTGGTGGAGGGCATGCAATCCACCGCCGCCACGGGGGGTGACTGACCGGTGCTGGACCTGCGGCTCATCAGGAAGGACCCGGATCGCGTGCGTGCCGCCCTGGCGCGCCGCGGCGACGCCGCGGACCTCGACGCGCTGATCGCCGCGGACGCCGAGTGCCGCCGCCTGCGCGCTGCCGTGGAAGAGCAACGCGCCGAGTCGGGCCGCATCGCCAAGGAAATCGGAATGGCGAAGAAGTCCGGCGGCGAGGTGCCGCCGGGCCGCGAGGAGGCCGCCCGCGAGCTGCGTGACCGCACCGCCGCGGATGAGGAGGTGCTCCGCGCGTCTGAGGAGCGGCGCGACGCGCTCCTCCTCACGCTCCCGAATCTGGCCCAGGATCAGGCGCCCGACGGGGGAGAGGACGACGCCCGTGAACTGCGCGCGGTGGGGGAGATCCCCCGCTTCGAGGGGGCCGCCCGCGACCATGTGGAGATCGCCGAGGGCTTCGACGGCCTGGACCTCGAGCGCGCGGCGCGGACCTCGGGCGCCCGCTTTGCGTATCTCATGGGCCCCCTCGTGCGCCTGCAGATGGCGTTGGTGTCGTGGGCGGTGGATGTGGTCGAGGGCGAGGGCTTCACCCCGGTCATCCCGCCGGTGCTGGTGCGTGAAAGCGCACTCGTGGGAACGGGGTTCTTCCCCGCAGACCGCTCATCGGTGTACGCGACCGCCGATGACGACCTCTTCCTCGTCGGCACGTCCGAGGTGCCGCTGGCAGCGCTGCACCAGGATGAGATCCTCGACGAGGACGACCTTCCGCTCCGCTATGCCGGCATCTCATCGTGCTTCCGGCGCGAGGCGGGTGCGGCGGGGCGGGATACGCGCGGAATCTTCCGGGTGCACCAGTTCGACAAGGTCGAGATGTTCTCGTTCACCACGCCCGAGCAGTCGGATGACGAGCACCAGCGCATCCTGGGTATCGAGGAGCGGATACTGCGCGAACTGGGGATCCCGTACCGGGTGGTGGACATCGCGGTGGGTGACCTGGGCGCATCCGCGGCCCGCAAGTTCGACTGCGAGGCCTGGATGCCCGGGCAGGAGCGCTACCGCGAGGTCACCTCGTGCTCGAACTGCACCGACTACCAGGCCCGTCGCCTGCGGGCACGTACCCGGCGCGGCAAGGAGACCATCCCGGTGCACACCCTCAATGGCACCGCGGTGGCAGTCGGGCGCACGCTCATCGCCATCCTCGAGAACCACCAGCGCCCCGACGGTTCGGTCGAGGTGCCGGAGTGCCTGCGGGCGTTCGGCGCGCCCGAGGTGCTCACGCCGCGCTGAGATGGGCGCGGCCGCCCCATGCGTGGCCATCCTCGGCCACGTGGAGTGGGTGACCCACGCACTCGGGCCACCCGCGGCACCGGGCGCCATCGTGGATCTGGTCGAGCCAATCGCAGAGCCTGCGGGCGGGGCCGGGGTGGCAGCAGCAGCAGCCGCCCGTCTGGGCGCCCGGGTCACGCTGTTCACCGCCGTCGGCAACGACCCATCGTCCCGCCGCGCCCGCGATGAGCTCACCGTCCGCGGCATCGAGGTGCACGCAGCGGACCGGACCGCGCCCCAGACGCCGGTCCTCTCCATCGCCCACGCCGACGCTGAGCGCACCATCCTGGTTGTGGGCGCCCGCCTGCAGCCCCGCACGACGGACGACCTTCCCTGGGGTCTGCTGGCGGGTGCCGATGCGGCCTACTACGCGGGCGAGGACCCCGGGGTGCTCGCCCGCGCACGTGCGGCCCGCCATCTGGTGGTGAGCGCCCGTCGCATCGCGGACATCGTCCGCTCCGGGGTGCACGCGGATGTGGTGGTCGGTAGCGCGCACGACCCCGATGAGGACCCGTCCGGCCTGCCCGCCGATCTCATGCCCGACGTGGTCATCCTCACGGATGGCGCGCGTGGAGGGCGGATGATCGCCCGCGGGAGGCCGCCGCGTGATTACGCGCCCATCACGCCGCCCGGCCGGGCCATTGACACCTATGGGTGCGGCGACTCCTTCGCCGCAGGCGTCACCACCGGGCTCGCGCAAGGCCTCGCCATCGATGACGCCGTCGCGCTCGGTGCACGCGCTGGTGCCCTATGCGCCACCTGGCGCGGCGGGATCGGACCCCGGCCATGACAGGCCCGGGGCACCAGCAGCGTCCTGATTCCGGGGGGAGCGGCAATGGCGCCCCCCACGTGGCGTCCACGCGCACCATCGCGCTCGGGGTGCTACTGGTGGTGGTGCTCGCGGTGGGACTGGTCCTGCTGCTCGGGAAGGCGGCCGGCTACCGGGAGGTCCTCGATGCCCTGGAGGGCGCGGACGCTTCCTGGCTCATAGGGTGCCTGTTCCTGGAGGCCGCGGCCTACGCGGGTTACGTCGTGTGCATGAGGGCCATCATCGCCCAGGACGACGGCGTCACGCTCAGCGGCATGAACGCGACGCGCATGTGGCTCGCGAGCCTCGGGGCCACTCGCATCGTGAGCCCTGCAGGCGCAGGCGGACTCGCCATCATCTACTGGCTGCTGCGCCGGGCCGGGCTTGCGGTGCGCGATGCCGCATCGCGCGTGCTCGGCTTCAACATCCTCATCTTCGCCCTCTTCGGCATGTGGGCGTTCGCCACATCGCTTGTGAT
Organism: uncultured Bifidobacterium sp.; assembly: GCA_964584485.1. Taxonomy (GTDB): domain Bacteria; phylum Actinomycetota; class Thermoleophilia; order Miltoncostaeales; family Miltoncostaeaceae; genus SYFI01. The sequence continues at coordinate 724 of CAZPAT010000034.1, read as the reverse complement.
CCTTGTGGGGTTCGGCCAGGACGCCCCTTTGGGAATGCTGGTGCCGTGGCTGGCGGTCGTTCCCGTGTGCGCGATCGCGGGTATCTGGATCAGCCAGGGGCAGAGGGGGGAGCACATCGCCACGGAATCGGCGCGCGGCTGGCTCCGCAAGAGCCTTGCGGCCGCGGTGGCCGGGATCATCGTGGCGCGTCACGCGGTGCGCACGCGCCCAGCCAATGGTCCGGCCATCTGGGGTGGCGTGGTCTACTGGGCCGGGGATGTCCTGTGCCTGTGGGCCGCCCTGCGCGCGATCGGGGCGGACGTGACCCTGCATGGCGTGGCCCTCGCGTATGCCACGGCCTACATCGCGATGCTGCTGCCGCTTCCGACCGGAGGCTACGGCGCAATCGACGCCGCGGCCACCTTCACACTTACTGTGCTGGGGATCCCGCTCGCCGAGGCGGTGGTAGGCGTCATCGTCTGGCGCTTCTTCAACTTCTGGCTCCCCACCATCCCGGCGCTGATCGAACTGGCGCGTTCGCGCGAACTCGGCAGGCGGCTCGCGCGTGGTGGACCCGGCGGGGACCCCGAAGCGGCACCACCCGCGGCCTGAGCCGGGTCAGTCGGTGGGCGGCCAGGCCTCGCCGGGGCCGGGCTGCTGCTGACCAGCGACCAGGATCCGCTGGCGGCCGGGGTCCATCGCCTCGTACGGACGCACCACCGGGGCGCGCCAGGTGACGTACGA
>CAZPAT010000033.1:0-10647 GCA_964584485.1 uncultured Bifidobacterium sp. | reverse complement strand
CGAGCCCAGTAACGCCCATCCTCATCCGAAGGGCCTGCATGTAGAGGCCCTTCGGTGTTTCTGGGCGCTGCTGGCCTGCGAATAGGCAGCTGCCTGTGCGCCCCTGCCCTCGGCGTTGCCTCGACAGCGACGGACACCATTCCCAATTGCGCCTACTATCCGTCGCGAGCGTCACGAACTGTTCACCAGACAAGGCATCGGGGAGCGCCACATGGAGACTCACGTCATGACAGCCCGCATCAGCACGACCTTCGAGGAATGGTCGGCGGTGTTTGACGAGTCGGTGCCCGCTCAGCAGGCCGCGGGAATCACCTCGCTCTATCGCGGCGTCAGCAAGGATGACCCCAACCTCATTTGCGCGGTCCTGCAGGCGTCGCCGGGGACGTTGGAAAGTTTCATGGCGGCCAACGCTGATCTCATCGTGGCCTCAGGGCACATCCTCGAAACCACGGTCGATCAGGTCTTCCTCAGCGGATCCTGACTGGGTTCGGGGCGCATTCGTCCGCGGCTCAGGTCGGCAGAGGTCACTCGCACGGCCAGGTGATCCAAGAGATGTTGCCGCCCGGGTGCTCAGCGGTTGGTTCCGCCGCTGGCTCAGATAATCGTCGCGGCCTGGTCGAAGTCGAGCCGTGGAAGTCGCGGGAACCAAGCGTCCGATCCCGGGCGGCCGAAGTTCACGGCGAGCACCGATGTCTGCCGGCCATCGGGGAAGAACTCCTCATTCACCGCCGGGTAGTCGAATCCGCTCATCGGCCCGGCCGCCAGGCCGATCGCGCGCACTGCGAGGATGAAGTACGCCGCCTGCAAGGTGGCGTTGAAGAAGGCCATTTCTTTGCGCCCGGACATCCCGGCGTAGTACTCGGCCTGTTCTGCGCGGGCAGGGAACAGCTGCGGGATGAACTCATGGAAGTCCCCATCGGCGGCGAGCAGTGCCGTCATCGGAGCCGTCCGGGTCTTTTCCCTATTCCCCTCTGACATGTGGCGCACCAATCGCTCACGTGCGTCCTCGGATCGAAGGAAGAGGATTCGCACGGGGTTGATGTTCCCCGACGTCGGAGCCCACTTCATGAGATCCCAGATCATGTGGAGTTGCGAATCTGTGACCGGATCGTCAGTGAATGCATTCGCACTACGGGCTTCCCTGAACAGGAGATCCTGCGCTGCGGGGCTGAGCTCTATTCCGTCCATGGGACAAGGCTAGCCGTGGATATCTTTCCGGTAGTGGACCAACGTCGGTCGCGCCGAGGTTCGTTCGTGAGACCCGATTTTGTGGTGGATGCGAGGGCCACAGACTCGGGCCGCTCACCAAGAATGTCGGCACACTTCGGAGGTGAGTGAGACCGGGCTCAGCCCCCGCACCGTCGGCTTCCTCATCGTCGGCTGCCTTGCCGTGGCGGGCACGATGGCGGGGCAGCTCGGCGCGACATCGGCCACCACGTACGCCGCGGGCGCCGCCGCGGGCACCGCCACCTCGGTATTCCTTGCGTTGATGCTGACGAGTGCCGCGCTCGCGGGGGTGGGGACCACGCGGCTCGCCGCGCGGTGGGGCACGCTCAGGACATTCGGCTGGGCACAGGCCGGGGTTGCGGCCTCCTGGCTGATCGCCGGCGTCCTCGAGGCATTGACCGACTCCAGCCTGGTGCTGCTCTTCCTCGCCGCTCCGATTTTCGGGGTGTTCTCCGGAGTGACGGGGGTCCTCACGCCCTTCGCATGCCGGTCCTACATCGATGCCGGGTCGCTCACCTCATCGGTTGCGAAGCGGGGTTCGGTGTCGGGGATCGGTGCGATCATCGGCTCGCTGGTGGGCGGCTACCTCATTCACGCGACTGATCCCGGCATCGGGATCCTCGCCAATGGCCTGCTCACCATTCCCCTCGTGGGGTTCGTCCTCCTCGTGCGCCCGCGCTCTGCTGCTGCGGCCCCCCGCGCCACTCCGCACGGCATCCGCGCCATCGCCCGCGAGGTCCGGTCGAATGGGCGCCTGCGCCAGCTCGTGCTTCTGCTGATCGCATTCATGCTCCTCGTCGTTCCGATGACGGGGATGATCGTGCCCATCCTCAACGACCTCGACCACGAGCCTCTTCCGTCCGGGGCCGGCCTCATGCTCGCCGGTATCGCCGCGGGCCGGTTCTTCGTTCCGCGCATCGAGAGGGGGCTCCTCGCACGGCACTCGCAGTTCAGCGCGTCCGTGCGTGCGACCGTCCTGACGGCGATCTTCCTAATCGCCTTTGGGATCACCGCCCTCTTCGGGTTCTCCGATGTCGATCTGGTGATCTGGACGCTGGTCGGCATCGGCATCGGGGCCGGTCGCTTCACCACGAGGGTGCTGATGATCGGCGGTGCGGCGTCCGCCATGCCCCGGAGTGAAGAGATGCTCGGCGTCACCGCCCTCGTGACCATCGGGACGCTCTCCTCTCCGGTCGGATTCCTCGTCTGGGGACCATTGATCGACCTCGTGTCCGCGCCCGCGGCCGTGATCAGTGCGGGCCTCGCGATGGTGGCTGTCGCGGTCCTGCTCGGCAGGGTGGCGAACCGCGCCTGACCAGACGCGACCGGCCGATGTCGAGCAGGTAGATTCTGGAGGCACCCCCCCACAGGAGTCCCCCATGAGTTGCTCCCGCCGCGCCCTCGCGCGCATCGCCCTTCCCGCCGCCGCGGCATCCCTCGCGGCCGGGGCGGTATCCGCATCCGCCGCCGTCTGGTCGCCCGTCGGAACCGGCATGAACGGCGCGGTCCAGTCCATCGCCACGGACGCCGCCGGCAACGTGTATGCGGGCGGTCAGTTCACCACGGCCGGGGGCGCCGCCGTGAGCAACATCGCCGAGTGGACGGGCGCAGCGTGGTCCGGCATGGGGCTTACGACCGGCATGAACGGCCCGGTCTACTCGGTGCTGGTCGCCCCGGACGGCCGCCGCTTCGTCGGTGGGGCGTTCAGCACCGGCGGTGTCACCGCCGTGAGCAACATCGCCCAGTGGAATGGCCTCTCATTCGAGCCGCTCACCCAGGGCACCAACAATGCGGTGTGGTCTATGGCGGCGTCGCAGACGGCCTTCTATGTAGGCGGCGACTTCACGGTGGCCAGCGGCACGGCCACGAACAACATCGGCCGCTGGCAGGGCACGTTCTGGTCATTCCTCGGCGCCAACGCGGCGCTCGATGGTCGCGTAATGGCCATGGCATTCGCACCGAATGGCGACCTGTACGTGGGCGGCCAGTTCAGTTCCGCGAACGGTGTCGCCGGTACGGCGCGCATCGCCCGATGGGACGGAACGCGGTGGTCGGCGTTGAGCGCGGGTATCGCACCCACGATCGGCCGGACCAACCAGAACTCATGGGTCGAGGACCTCGCGTTTGACGCGGCCGGCAACCTCTATGTCGCCGGGTACTTCACGGCTGCGCAGCAGGGCATCGCGAGCGTTCCCGCTCAGTCGGTCGCCAAGTGGGACGGCACGCGCTGGACGGCCGTGGGCACCACCCAGGGCGCCAACAACGCGATCGTCCGTGCCCTCGGATTCGACGCGGCGGGAACGCTGTACGCCGGCGGGGACTTCGACCAGCTGGGAGCCACCAACGCCGCCAACATCGCGAAGTGGACCGGCTCCGTCTGGGCGCCGGTGGGCAGCGGCATGAACGGCACCGTCTACGACCTGCACACCGATTCCCGCGGCAACCTGTACGCGGGTGGAACGTTCACCGCAGCCGATGGGGTCACCACCAACCGCATCGCCATGCTCCCCGCGCCCGGAGTGACGCCCGCGACTCCTGCCACGCCCGCCCCGTGCGCGAGCACCTTCTACCAGCAGGCCGCGCGCACGTGGAAGAACGCCAAGGCACCCAACGGCAGGTCGGCCGTGAAGGTGACCTCGCGCATCCGGATCTTCCAGGACGTCAACGCAGCGTGCCGCAAGAACCTCACGTTCATCTTCCGTGACGCACGCACGAAGAAGCGCCTCGACCAGCTGCCCGGATCCACCCTGGGGTACCGCAAGCTGCAGGGGCAGGACTTCTCGGCCCCGGTGATCTCCTGGCCTACCACGCGGGAGATGCGCTTCACCACGGGTGACACCACTGGCCAGAACCGCAGGAACGCGCGACTCGTGCTCGTGAGCTACCTCAGGAAGACCAGGGCCACGCCGGCCCAGAGGTACGTCGAGCTGGCCATCGTCCGCCAGGTGCCGCGCGATGCGGCCCAGGGTGTTTCGGCCACCAACCCGCTGTTCGCGCAGCTCAACGCCTTCGGTGCCGCCAAGGGCTGGGCGCAGACCTCCTGACCCGCGGCGCCCCGGCCTTCAGCGCAGGATGATCTCCCCATCGGCGGTGGAGATGCCGCACGCATGGATGCCGGGGCCGGTGCCGGGCTCGTACCGAACCGGCAGGCCGTGGTCGGGGCCGAGCCAGCCATCCAGCACCGGGGCGAAGTCGCCCACCTCCACGAACGTGTAGCCGGTGGGGGCGCACGTGTGGCCCGCGGCCTCGTAGCGCGCCGCATTCACGCGGGCGCGCACCTCGGGGTCGCCATTCAGGGTGAGGAAGAACGGGAGCGGGTACTGCGGCATGCCGGCGCTTCGGAACACCAATTCGTCGGCGTCGTCGGTGCGGGCCATGCCCGACCGGATCGGAAGGCCCCGGCGCCCGGCGGTGTCGTCCAGGTCGGCCACGCCCAGGCACCACCACAGCACGCGGTCGCGGCCCTGCAGGGTGGCGTTCAGCCACGCGCCGTCGTCCTTCGAGGTGTCGCCGATGCCGAGGATCTCGAGGAAGCACTGCGGCCCCAGGGGGACGATGCGGTTGGTGGTCCCGCCCAGGTGTTCCGAGCCGGGCACCGACCCCAGGCCGAACTCCTCGCGCAGGCGGTCGCATGCCGCATCGGCGTCCACCACGCCGTAGATGACGTGGTCGATCCAGAAGCCCTCGGGGTTCATGCGCCTACGGTAGCGGGGTACCACGCGGCAGGTGGCCCCCCACCGGATGGCGGGGGGCCACCCCGTCTCGTCCGTGAGGTGTGCGGGTGCCCGGTCGGATAAAACGTCCGGCATCGGCAGGAATCGGCTCGCAGGGCGTGCGAGAGTCACTCCTGCGGATGCACGGTCGTCGGTCGACATTCCTTCGCGCCCGGGGCGCACCTTGGAGCCGGGCGATGAGCGGTCTGGTCGCCGTCGTCCTGGTCCTCGCCTGCCTTCCGGCCGTCGCCACGGCGCACCTGGACTTCGCGTCGTCCTCGCCGGCTGGGGGATCGGTGGTGGACGGTCCCGTTGACCGCGTCACCCTGGCGTTCACGAAGGAAGGGCGGCTCGTGGCGCCGGGCATCCGCCTGCTCGACTCCGGCGGACGGCCCATCGCTGCGGACGTCACGCCGGTATCCACGGGCACGTCGTTCACCGTCACCCCGGCATCACCACTCGGCCCCGGACGGTACGGGGTGGCGTGGCGCATCGCGGCGCCCGATGCGCACCCCAAGGCGGGGTCGTTCAGGTTCAAGGTGCGCTCAGCTGCCGTTGCCGACGCCGCACCTGCGCCGGATACGACCTCGGCCGCGGGCGACGACGACCTGCTTGACCAGGCGCTGGCAGCGCCCTCCACCGACGGCCCCCGCGCGCTGCGCAGCATCGCGCGCGTACTCATGTACGCCGGCACGCTGCTCGCGATTGGCAGCCTGCTGTTCATCGCACTTGCCACCCGCGCGGCGCCTGCGGTGCTGTCGTGGCAGTTCGGCGCGGTCCGCGCCGGTGGCGCGGTGGTGATGGCGGGCGCGGTGGCCGGCTACGCCGGCCGCGCATGGCTGCTCGGGACAGGCTCCGACGATCTCCCGGGCGCGCTGCGCGACGCCCTGTCGGGTGCCGCGGGCGCCGGGCTGCTGCTGGCCTTCGCCGGGGGCGCGCTGATCGCATTCGGCACGCGCATCGCCCGCACGCCGGACCCGACGCGCCCCGGGCGCGTGCGTGGCTCCCTGCGCCGGGCGGTGCCCGGCGCCATCGGCGCGGCGATGGCCGTGGTGGCCGCACTCCTGGCCGGGCACTCCGAGGCCGTGGGCCCGGCGTGGCTCATGTGGCCCTCGGACATCGTGCACGTGATCGCCGCGGCCGCGTGGGCCGGGGGGCTCGTGCTGCTGGCCCGGATGGTCCTCGACCGGCGTCGCGACGCCGACGACTGCGCCGTGACGGCCATCGGGTTCTCCACGCTGGCGAGCGCGGCGTTCGTGCTGGCCGGCGTCACGGGCGTGGTGATGGCCGTGCTGGTGCTGCCCACCGCATCGGCGCTCTGGACCACCACATGGGGCGTGCTGCTCATCGCCAAGGTGGGCGTTGTGGCGGTGGTGGCCGCACTCGGTGCGTGGAACCACTTCGTGCTGGTGCCGCGCCTGCGCGCCGCCCCCGACCCGGCGGGCCTCGCCCACCTGCGCACGACGGCCGTGGCCGAGGTGGCGCTGCTCACGGTGGTGGTGATCCTCACGGCCGTGCTCGTGGGCTTCTCCCCCTGATCCGGCACGCGCCCGGCCCGGTGCCGTGCGTCGCTAGCCTGCATTCCGTGACGACTCCATCATTCCGCGGAACCTCCGACTACATCGCCTCGGCCGACCTGCAGGCCGCGGTGAACGTGGCCGTATCCCTCGAGCGGCCTTTGTTGGTGCGCGGCGAGCCCGGCACCGGCAAGACACTCCTGGCCGAGGCGGTGGCCGAGGCACTCGGCATGCGCCTCATCACCTGGCCGGTGAAGAGCACCACGCGCGCCCAGGATGGCCTGTACGTGTACGACACCGTCCAGCGGCTGTACGACAGCCAGTTCGGCGAGGGCGATCCGGCGGACGTGGCCAAGTACATCCGCCTTGGCCAGTTGGGCGAGGCGTTCGCCGCGCCGGAGCGGGTGGTGCTGGTGATCGACGAGGTCGACAAGGCCGATCTTGAGTTCCCCAACGATCTCCTGTGGGAGCTCGACCGCATGAGCTTTCACATCCCCGAGACCGGCGCGACCGTTGCGGCGAACAACCGCCCGGTGGTCATCATCACGTCGAACGCCGAGAAGGAACTCCCCGACGCCTTCCTGCGCCGGTGCGTGTTCCACTACATCGCGTTTCCCGACCCGGGCCAGATGGAGCAGATCGTGCGGGTGCACCACCCCGACGTGGAGGACCGCCTGCTCGAGGCCGCCATGGAGGGCTTCTACCTGCTGCGCGAGCTCGACGGCTTGCAGAAGCGCCCGAGCACCTCGGAGCTGGTGGACTGGGTGCAGGCGCTCGCGGTGGGCGGCGTGGACCCGGCGCGGATCGTGGACGAGCTGCCGTTCATGGGCGTGGTGCTGAAGAAGCAGGCCGACCTGGACATCGCCCGCCGGCACATGGCCGTGCGCGCGCGCCGCGCCGCAATGCAACGGGAGCGCTAGGGCCCACGATGTTCGAGGGCCTCTTCACCGCGCTGCGCGACGAGGGGGTGCCGGTCGCGCTGGACGAGTGGCTCATGCTGCACGACGCCCTGGAGCGCGACCTGCACCGCAGCACGCTGTCGGGCTTCTACCTGATGTCGCGTGCGGTCTTGGTGAAGGACGAGGCCCACTACGACGGCTTCGACGTTGCCTTCGCCCGGTACTTCAGCGGCATCGAGCCGGCGACCGAGGCCGTGGACGACAGGGTCTGGACGTGGCTCGAAAAGAACCCGCAGTTCCTGCACATCTCAGAAGACCAACGCCGCAAGCTGGATGAGATGCGCGACCAGATGGAGCTGGATGAGCTGCTCGACAAGCTCAAGGAGAAGCTGGAGAGCCAGGAGGAGGAGCACCACGGCGGCTCGGAGCACATCGGCACGGGTGGCACCTCGCCGTTCGGCCACTCGGGTTACCACCCCGGGGGCATCCGCATCGGGGGCGAGGGCCGCTGGAGGAGCGCGGTTCAGACCGCCGGCGAGCGCCGGTGGCGCGAACTGCGGACCGACCACGAGATCGGCGCGCGCGACTTCGGCGTGGCGCTGCGCAAGCTCCGCAGCCTCTCCACGCGGCTGGATGGCCCGGCCACCGAACTGGACGTGGAGGGCACCATCCGCGAGACCGCCGACCACGCCGGCCAGCTTCGCCTGTCATTCCGCCGCCCGCGGCGCAACACCGTGCGCGTGCTGCTCATGCTGGACATCGGCGGCTCGATGGATGAGCACATCATGCTGCTCGATCGCCTGTTCACCGCCATGCACCAGGCCAGCCACTTCCGCGACCTGCAGGTGAGGTTCTTCCATAACTGCGTGTATGACCGCGTGTACACCGGGCCCGACCTGCACCCGAGGCGCTCGGAATCCACCCTCCACCTGCTGGCGCAACTGGACCCCGACTACAAGCTGGTGATGGTGGGAGATGCCTGCATGGCGCCCACCGAGCTGCTGGTGCCCGGCGGGGCCATCGACTACCAGTACATGAACGAGGAGCCCGGGGCGCAGTGGCTGGAGCGCCTGGAGCAGCACTTCGAGCGTGCTGCCTGGCTGAACCCGCATCCCAGGCGGTGGTGGGACACCATCCACGGGGCATACACGCTGGGGATCGTGCGCCAGATCATGCCGATGTTCGAACTGTCGGTGGATGGCCTGGACCGGGCCATCGGCTGGCTCATGGCACGGCGGTAAGGGGAGGCGGTGGGCGCGACCAACGGCGCGGCCGACCCGCTGGGATGGCAGCCCGTCACCCAGGCGCCGGAGTGCATCGGGTTCGGGCTCATCCCGCTGGGCGATGATGACGGCGCGCTGCGCCCGGTGATGCTCGTGGTGTGGACCCTCGATGACCACGGCGGCGCTCTGGTGCAGCCGGCCGTGCGCGGGCAGGACGATCCGCTGCCCTGGGGCCTCCGGACCACGGTGCGGGCCACCGATGGCGCCACGCCACCGGCGGATGCCATCGGCGGCTACGCCGATGCGGTGCTGCCCATGGTTCTGGCCGTCGAGGCCCTGCTCGACAGGGGCATGTCACCGGCCGAGGTGGCTGCCGCGTACGAGGAGGCGCTGGATCTCACGCGCACGGCCCGCGACGCCATGCGCGGGCTGCGCCACCTGCCCGGTCGCGGCGGGGCGGTGTCCTAGCTCCCGGTCCCCGGGCCGGAGGTCCAGCGGCGCGCCAGCCGCGCAGACCGCGCGGGTGCCGTGAGCTTCTCGGGGTGCGGGCGGAATGCCTCCTCCAGCCAGCTGGTGAAGGCGTCGGCGAATCCCAGCCATCGGTTGCCCCACAGCGACGCCGAGCGGTCGGCCGGTGCGAGCAGCCGGAACTCCCCGGGGTCGGCCGGCGGACGGGGCGCCGATGGTCCGAGCGCGGTGGCACCGGCCGCGGGAAGGGCCAGCACGGCCGCGGCTGCTGCCAGCACCACGGCGCGGCGCGCGGTCACCCGGCCACCGTCACGCACACAGTCGGGGCGATGAACACCGCGAACACCAGCATCCATACCCAGAAGATGAGGCCGGGCATCCGGCGCCCCGGCTCGCGGTCCCCGTCGTCCTCGCTCATGCGTCGAGCGTAGCGCCAGCACCGGCGCGTGGCCGGGGCACCCCGCGGCTGTTCCATCCACGCATGGGCGCTACCGTGCGGGCATGCGGATCGCACGCTCCCTGGCGCTGGGCGCAACGGCCGTGGGGCTCGTGGGCGCCGCGGTGCTTGCCAAGACCGTGCGCGACGTTCAGGGCAGTGCGGCGGGTGACGTCGACTCGTTCCTCGCGTTGCCGGAGGACGAGCGCACGTCGCGCCCGGTGGTCGCGGTGCTCGGGGCCAGCATCGTGCGCGGGCGCGCGAGCGTGGACTTCGTGCGCATGCTGCGCCGCCAGCACCTCGACCTGGCCTTCGTGAACGGCGGCGTCAACGGCCGGGTGGCGTGGGAGATGCTGCAGGACCTGCCGCGGGTGCTGGAGTGCGATCCGGCCTACGCCGTCATCCTCGTGGGCACCAACGACGTGCAGGCCACGCTGTCCGAGCAGGCGCGCGAGATGACCCGGCGCGGCAAGGGGCTGCCGCAGGATCCATCACCTGCATGGTTCGGTGAATGCCTGGCCGCCGCCGTCGAGGCGCTCCGCGACGCCGGCACCCAGGTGGCGGTGTGCTCGCTGCCCCCGCTGGGGCAGGACCTGGACTCCCCGGCCAACGACGCCGTGCGTGAGTTCAACGCCGTCATCCGCGACGTCGCGGATGAGGCGGGCGTGACGTACCTGCCGGTGCATGAGCGCATGGCCGAGGTGATCGTGGCCACCGGGCGCGAGCGCGGACCCGCGTACACCGGGTCGTGGCGCCCCGGCCTGGAATCGCTGGTGGAGCACTTCACGCTGGGGCGCTCGTACGACGACATCGCCCAGCGCGCGGGATACCTGCTGTCACCCGACGGCGTGCACCTCGATACCGCAGGGGCGAGGATCGTGGCGAACCTCGCGAGCCGGTTCCTGGCGGGGTGAGGGGCTCCTACCCGGGCTTGCGCGCGATGGCGTAGAGCTTGGTGAAGTCATACGTCCAGCCGCGCGGTCCCGAGGCCTCGCGCATGCGGCGCTCCACCTCGGCCAGGTATGCCTCGGCCTCCTCCTCCGGCATGTCGCCGATCAGATGGCTGGCCACCACGCGCATGCGCTGGGTGTAGGCCTCGACCGTGGTGTGGCGCACGCGCCGCTCCATCCAGATGTCCTCGACGTCCAGGCCGGCCTGCACCAG
>CAZPAT010000032.1:6624-10909 GCA_964584485.1 uncultured Bifidobacterium sp. | reverse complement strand
GTGTACGTGGTGAAGGTGGCCACCGAGGGCGACGTGCCCGGGGATCCCGGGTACTTCTTCACCCGGCAGGTGGCCTATGCGCTCATTGGCCTGGTGGCGCTGTTCTTCGTGCTGCGGCTCGACCTGGAGTGGCTGTCGCGCTACGTGTGGACCCTCTACGCCATCCTCGTGGCATCGGTGGGCGTGGTGCTGGTGCTCGGATCGTCGGCGCGCGGCTCCACCCGGTGGATCGAGTTCGGGCCCATACGCCTGCAGCCGTCGGAGCTCGGCAAGGTGGTCATCGCGTTCGTCATCGCCGTCGTGGTGGTGGAGCGCATCAAGTCGATGGACTCCGCGCGCCTCTCGCTGCTCGTGGCGGGCGTCACGGCCCTGCCCGCGGGCATCGTGTTCCTGCAGCCCGACCTCGGCACGGCGCTCGTGTACGCCGCCATCGCGTTGGCCATCCTGTGGGTGGCGGGCCAGCCCATCACGCACTTCATCCTGTTCGGCACCGTGGTGGTGGGCGCGGCCGCGCTCGTGCTGTACCTCCTGCCGGCACTCGGGGTGAACGTGCTGCAGCCGTACCAGGTCGACCGGCTTACCTCGTTCGTGGACTCCGGGGCCGACCGGTCGGCAACCGGCTACCAGCTGGAGCAGAGCAAGGTGGCCATCGGGTCGGGCGGCGCGTTCGGCAAGGGCCCCTCCGGTGCCACCCAGACCATCAACGACTTCCTGCCCGAGCACCACACCGACTTCATCTTCGCCGTGGTGGCCGAGATGTTCGGGTTCCTCGGGGCCGGGCTGCTGATCGCCGTGTACCTGGTCATCATCTGGCGCGCCATCGTCATCATGCGCGGGGCGCCCACCGAGTTGGAGCGCTTGCTGGCCGCGGGTATCACCGCAATGTTTGCGTTCGAGGTGTTCGTTAACATCGGGATGAACGTGGGGATCATGCCGATCACCGGAATCCCGCTGCCATTCATGTCGTACGGCGGGAGCCACACACTCACCAACCTGGTCGCCGTCGGCGTGCTCCTCGGCATCGCCCGGCGCTCGCGCCTGCCGGACCCCCGGGGCGCGTAGGCGTGGGGGCGCTGGTAAGCCTCGCGCGGCGGGTGAATACCTTTGCCCGCGATACCCGCACCCAGCACGAGAGCGCGCTGGAGGGCGGCACCATCGCGGTGCTGCCGGGTGATCCCGTGCTCGCCGGGGCCATCGCCGATCTGGTGGGCGCGCCCGTGGCCGAGCGGCCCGGTGCTGACCTCGTGGTGATCCCGCTCGGGCCCCACGAGGATGCCCGTGCCGCGGCCCGCGAGGTGGCAGCGCGGGCGCGACAGGACCGGCGCAGCCTCGTGGCCGTCATCGGGCCCACGGCAGACCGTGCCCGGCGCGAGGCCGAACTGCTGGCCGAGCCCGATGTCACCATCGGTGACCTGGCCTTCGCTACCGGCGTCGGCAGCCCGGATGAGGCCCGGCCCGTCGTCGACGGCATCATCCGCGCGCTGGGCGTGCACAAGGTCCCCGCCGCACGTCGCTATCCGCTGCTGCGCGAGCCCGTGCGCCGCAGCATCGTGTCCGCCGCCGCCCGCGAGTCCGCGGTCGCCGGCGCGCTCAACTGGTTCCCGGGCGCCTCCGCCGCACAGGTGGCCATGGTCGTCCGAACCGGCTCGGCGGAGGGGCATCAGCTGGATGCCCGCCGCGTGCCGGAGATCGCCGCTGCCGTGGGCAGCGGACTCGCACTCGCCGCCGTTGCCCGCGGCGCGTCACGCGTCATCCCCGGCCCCCGGTGGATGGTGCGCGGCGCGGTCGCCTGGGCGTCCACGGTGGCACTCGCCGCGGCAACCCAGCGCATCTCGCATCAGATGGGGGAGGACCACCTCCCCGCTGATCCGCGGGGCGCGCTGCGTTCGCTGCTCGCCCGCGCCCGCAGGCGGCGCAAGGAGAAGAACTGATCAAGCAGATCCTGGTTTCCGTGGATCGCGCCGAGACGCGCGTGGCCATCGTGGAGGACGGCCGCGTTGCGGAGGTGCAGATCGAGAGGCGTGGCAAGGGCTCCGTTGTGGGCCACATCTGGAAGGGCCGCGTGGAATCGGTGCTCGCCGGCATGGAGGCCTCGTTCATCGAGGTCGGCATCGGCAAGAACGGGTTCCTCCACGTGGACGATGTCGTCGCCAAGGGCGTGCCCAAGCGCAAGAGGCTCATCGCCGATCTCCTGAAGAAGGGGGATGAGGTGATCGTGCAGGCCGTCAAGGACCCCATGGGCACCAAGGGTGCGCGGCTCACCATGCAGCTCTCGCTGGCGGGCCGCTTCCTCGTGTACGTGCCGTTTGGCGACGGCATCGGCATCAGCAAGCGCCTGGACGACGACGAGCGCCACCGCCTGCGCGACATCTGCAAGCGGCTTCCCACCGATGGCGGGGGCGTCATCGTCCGCACGGCCGCCGCCGGGGCGTCGGCGTCCGAGCTCGCGCGCGACCTGGCATCGCTCAACCTGCTGTGGAAGGCCATCCGCGAACGCGCGGACAAGGTGCAGGGGCCGTCGCTGCTCTACAGCGAGGCCGACTCCTCCCTCAAGGTCATCCGCGACATCCTCAACGAGACGGTGGACGAGGTCATCGTCGATGACACCCGCCAGCACGAGCGAATCGTCGGCTTCCTCCGTCGCACATCCCCCGAGCTCGCCGATCGCGTGCGGCTGTGGGACGGCGACGGCTCGCTGATGGAGGCGCACGGCGTGGAGGCGGCCATCCGCTCCACGCTCAGCCGGCGCGTGCCGCTGGCATCGGGCGGCTCGCTGGTCATCGACGACACCGAGGCCATGACGGTGGTGGATGTCAACTCGGGCAAGAACGTCGGGCGGGGCAACACCCAGCTCGAAGCCACCATCACCCGCACCAACCTGGAGGCGGCCGAGGAGGTCGTGCGGCAGCTGCGCCTCCGCGACATCGGCGGCATCATCGTCATCGACTTCATCGATATGGACGACGCCAAGAACCGGCGCGCCGTCACGAAGGCGTTGAATGACGCCCTTGCGAAGGACCGCAGCCGCACCTTCGTGGTGGAGATCTCGCCGCTCGGCCTGGTGCAGATGACGCGCCAGAACATCAGCGACGGCGTGCGCGAGATCATGACGCAGCCCTGCCCCACCTGCGGGGGGCAGGGCTTCGTGGTCAGTCCCGAGACGCACGCCATTGACGCCGAGCGCCAGATTCGCCTGCTGCTCGCCGGCGCGGATGGCGATACGCACGCCGTGGCCGTGCATCCCGAGGTGGCCGACTACCTGCAGGGCGATGACGGTGCGCCCCTCGCCGAGATGGAGGAGGATCTCGGGGTCACCATCGCGCTCGAGCGGGACGCCTCGATGGCGCCGGGCAGCGCCCGCATCGCGGGCGCCGGGGCACCCGCGCGCCGGCGCCGGTCCGGGGGTCGCAGCCGGTCGCGCACCGGGGCAGAGGCCGGGGCGGGCTAGGCGCGCCGCAGCACGTGGCGCCGCACGGGGGGTTTCGCTACTGTCCCCGATCGCGTCCGGAGCCGGACGCCCCGTCGTACGTGGAGAAGAACGTTGGCTGATTACGCCGTCATCGCCCTCGGGGGCAAGCAATACCGGGTCCGCGAGGGAGAGCGCATCGTCGTCGATCGTGTCCCCGCCGAGCCGGGCGACACCATCTCGCCCACGGTCATCGCGACCGGCGGCGCGGAGGGCATCAGCGATGGCGGGTCCGTGACCGCCGAGGTCGAGGAGCACGTGCTCGGCCCGAAGATCACCGTCTTCACCTACCGCGCCAAGAAGGACAGCAAGCGCAAGATGGGTCACCGCTCCCGCCTGTCGCGGGTGCGCATCACCGGGATCGGGGGCTAGGGATGGCGCATAAGAAGGGTGGCGGCTCCAGCCGCAACGGCCGTGATTCCAACTCCAAGCGCCTCGGCGTGAAGGTGTTCGCCGGGCAGGTGGTGCCCGCGGGCTCCATCATCGTGCGCCAGCGCGGCACGGTGTTCACGCCGGGCAACGGCACCGGGCTCGGTCGCGACCACACGATCTTCGCCACCGTCACCGGCCGCGTGGAGTTCAGCAACGGCAACAAGGGTCGCCGCGTCTCGGTGCACCCCGTGGAGGCCCCGGCGGGCTGAGCCGGGTCGGGGCGCGAGCCCCGCACCGTGTCATTCACCGACCGGGTCCAGATCCACGTCCAGGCCGGACGCGGGGGGCACGGCTGCCTGTCGTTCCGCCGTGAGGCGCACACGCCGCGGGGTGGTCCCGACGGTGGCAATGGCGGCCGGGGTGGCGACGTCGTCCTCGTGGCCGACG
>CAZPAT010000032.1:0-6524 GCA_964584485.1 uncultured Bifidobacterium sp. | reverse complement strand
GCGCCCTATCCGCACACCACCAATGAGCCGGCACTCGGACCCCTGCAGGATGACTACGGGGTGATCCACCTGGTGGCCGACCTCCCGGGCGTCGCCGCCGACGGCAGCGAGCGGCGTGGGGCCGCGCTGGGGCAACTGGAGCGCGCGTCGGTGGTGCTGCACTGCCTTGATTCCTCGGACCCCGAGGATCCCGCGTCCCGGCTTGCCCGGGTGCGGGACGCCGTGGCCCCGTACATGCCCGATGGCGCGCGCCAGGTGGTGGTGGCCACCAAGTGCGATCTGGCCCCGGCGCCGCCGCAGGCCGACCTCGCGACGTCGGCGGAGACGGGGGAGGGGATCGCAGCCCTGCGCGACGAACTCATCGGATGGCTGTCATGAGCGACGTCATCGTGATCAAGGTGGGATCGTCCACCCTCGTGGATGAGGCCGGTGGCCTGCGCGAGGACGTCCTGGCGCGCCGCGTGGCCGAGGTGGCCGGGCTGCGCGCCGAGGGGCTCCGTCCCGTGCTCGTGTCGAGCGGGGCGATCGCCTGCGGAATCGGCACCCTCGGATTCTCCCGGCGCCCCGATGCGCTCCCCGACATGCAGGCGGCATCGGCGGTGGGGCAGGGCGCCCTCTTCGCGCGATACATCGCCGAGTTCGGGCGGCACGGGGCGGTGCCGGGCCAGGTGCTGCTCACCTCCGCCGACCTCGAGCGCCGGTCGTCCTACCTGAACGCGCGGAACACCCTGGAGCGGCTGGTCGCGCTGGGTGCCATTCCCGTGATCAACGAGAACGACACCACTGCAACCGACGAGCTGACCTTCGGCGACAACGACGTCCTTGCCGCGCAGGTGGCGATCCTGCTGCGTGCCCGCATGCTGCTGCTGCTCACCGACCGCGAGGGGCTCTTCACCCCCGGGCCTGACGGCCCCGCGCTCATCCATGAGGTGCCGGCGGGCACGGCGCCCGGCGACATCCGCCTGGCCGACCTGCCCGGCTCGGGACGCGGTACCGGGGGCATCGCGAGCAAGCTCGCATCCGCGGCGATGGCCACCGGCAGCGGTGCCGCCTGCGTGATCGCCAGCGGGGAGGCGGATGGAGTGATCCCCGCCGCCGTGGCCGGGGAGCCGGTGGGTACCCGGTTCGCGCCCGCCAACCGGGCGGAGGGCGCATTCAAGCTGTGGCTGCGCCATGCCAAGGCCGCGCAGGGCCGCGTGGTGGTTGACGCGGGGGCCGTGCGCGCGCTGGTGGAGAAGGGCACATCGCTCTTGCCGGTCGGCGTGGTGTCGTGCGACGGCCTGTTCCCGGCCGGGGAGGCCGTGCTCGTGGTGGGCCCGGACGGGCGCGAGGTGGGCAAGGGGATCGCGGATCTCTCGGCCGACGAGATCCGTGCGGTGCGCGGCATGCGGTCGGAGGAGGCCCTGAGCCTGCTGTCGGGTGGCTCCGCCGAGGTGATCCACCGTGACCGGTTCGCTCCGGCCGTGCGCTAGCGTGCGCGCCCCATGAGCACCACGCACGCATCCCTCGATGAGCGCCTCGATACCGCACGTGCGGCCGGGCGGGCGCTTGCCCGGATGTCGCCGGGTGCGAAGGCCGCCGCGCTGGAGGCCGTGGCGGCTGCGTTGATCGACCGCGCCGACGAGATCATCGCCATGAACGCCGACGACGTCCGCGATGCCCGGACGTCGGGTGCCCCCGCGGCGGTGGTGGACCGGCTGCTGCTCGATGACGCCCGCGTGCAGTCGATGGCCGATGGCGTGCGCGCCGTCGCGGCGCTGCCTGATCCGGTGGGGGTCATCACATCCGGATGGCGGGTGGCCAACGGGCTCGAGATCGTCGAGGCGCGCGTCCCGCTCGGCGTGATCGGCGTGATCTACGAGGGGCGCCCCAACGTCACCACCGACGCTGCCGCCCTGGCCCTGAAGAGCGGCAACGCCATCGTCTTGCGCGGCAGTCGCATCGCGGAGCGCTCCAATCGGGTGCTGGGCGAGGTCGTGGCCGCGGCGCTGTCGCATGCCGGCGTGCCCGACGGGGCCGTCACGATGCTGGGCACCGATCGCGATGAGATGCTGCACCTCATCCAGGCCGAGGGGCGCGTCGACCTGGTCATCCCGCGGGGCGGCGAGGAGCTGAAGGCCTACCTGCAGCAGAACGCCCGCGTGCCGGTCATCTACGCCGCGTCGGGCAACTGCCACGTGTTCGTGGACGCCGATGCCGATCTGGACGATGCCCTTGCGATCGCCGTGAATGCCAAGGTGCAGCGGCCCGGGGTGTGCAATGCCTGCGAGACCCTGCTGGTGCATCGGGACGTCGCCGCGGAGTTCCTCCCCCGTGTTGCCGGCGCGCTGCTGGCCGAGGGCGTGGAGCTCCGGGTGTCGGAGGAGGTCCGCGGGCATCTGGGCACCGTCGATGGCGACGTCGTTGACGCCACCGACGAGGACTTCGCCACCGAGTTCCTGGACCTCATCCTGTCTGTGGGCATCGTTGGCTCGGTGGACGAGGCCATCGACCACGTGAACCGCTTCGGGTCCGGGCACAGCGAGGCCATCGTCACCCATTCGCTGGGTGCCGCCCGGGCCTTCCAGCAGGGCGTGGACTCGGCGGTGGTATACGTGAATTCCTCGACGCGCTTCACGGATGGCGGCGAGTTCGGCATGGGGGCCGAGATCGGCATCTCCACCCAGAAACTCCACGCGCGCGGCCCCATCGGGCTGTCGGACCTCACCACCGTCAAGTACCTCGTGAACGGCACCGGCCAGATCCGCTGACCTGTGCGCATCGGGGTGCTGGGGGGCAGCTTCGATCCACCGCATCAGGGCCATCTCGCCCTGGCGCGGGCGGCGGCACGGCAGTTGGCGCTCGATCGCGTCCTCCTGTTGCCGGCATGGGAGGCCCCGCACAAGCCGGGAGGGCCGAGCATGGATCCGGCCTTTCGCGTGGCCCTGGTGCGGGCGGCCGTGGCGGATGACCCCGTGCTCGGCGTCAGCACCATCGAGATCGACCGGCAGGGCACGTCGTACACCGCCGAGACGCTGGAGCAACTGGCCCGCGAGAACCCCGGTGCCGACCTGTGGTTCGTGATGGGCGCGGACCAGTTGGAGGGGTTCGCGGGGTGGAGCCGCCCCGGGCGCATTGCGGAGATCGCGCGGCTGGCCGTGGCGTGGCGGCCCGGCGCAGGCGACCCGGCGATGGAGGACCTCGCGGGCCCGGTCGCGGCCGGCCGCATTGACGTGGTGGACATGCCCGAGGTGCCCATCTCGTCCACGGTCGTCCGGGCACGCCTGGCCCATGGCGATGCCCTTACGGGGCTGGTGCCGCCCGCCGTGGAGCAGATGTTGCGTGACGCCGCGCCGTCTTGATGCCCCCCGGGGGCACCGGTAGCCTGACGGCATCGCATCCTTCGATCGGGGAGACCCCGCGGACACCAGGGAACTCGCGCTCGGCGCCGCCGCCATCGCCTACGACAAGAAGGCGGAGGACATCGTGCTGCTCGACATGCGCGGCCTCGTGGACTACACGGACTTCCTCGTCATCTGCACGGGGCGGACCCCGCGGCAGGCGAAGTCCATCGCCGAGGAGATCCGCCATCGCCTGAAGAAGGACTTCGGCGTGGTGCCCCGTCGCGTCGAGGGCGAGAAGGAAGGCGACTGGATCCTCATCGACGCCCTGGATGTGGTGGTGCACGTGTTCACGCCCGAGGCGCGCGATTTCTACCGCCTCGACCGCCTGTGGCGGGAGGCGCCGCTGGAGCAGTTCGCGCCCTCTCCCGCCTGAGGCCCGGGCCGTCTATACTGCGGCCCGCCCGGGGGATTAGCTCAGCTGGGAGAGCGCTACGCTGGCAGCGTAGAGGTCACCGGTTCGATCCCGGTATCCTCCACTTCACCGCCCTGCGGGGCCGTCGTCCTTCCGGTTCCGGTATGACCATCCCCGGCATCAGGGGCGACCCTCATCTGGACGACCGGTAGGATTTCGTCCCTCCTCGGCACCGACCCGAGGACCCGCTGCGTTCCGTGACCGACTCCGCACCACGCTCCGACACCCGACGCACTCTCGAGGAGGAGCGCGACTGGTTGCTGGCGGTGCTGGCCGTGCAGTCGGAGCTGCAGGAGATGTTCATCCGCAATGGCGCGGACCGTGCGTGGTGGGATGCCGCCCTGCGGAAGGTCATCGGGCTCACGGGCAGCGCCTTCGGGTTCCTGGGCCGCATCGAGCGCGAACCCGACGGCACGCCCTTCCTGCACTCGCTGGCCATCACCGACATCGCGTGGAACGAGTGGTCGCGCCAGGTGTTCGACGACTTCGCGGCCGATGGCCTGGAGTTCCGGAACCTGCAGTCGCTGTTCGGGGTGACAGTGGCCACCGGCCAGGTGGTGGTCAGCGATGATCCCGCCACCGACCCGCGCCGGTGCGGGCTGCCGCCGGGCCATCCGCCGCTCCATCACTACGTCGGCCTCCCCCTGCGGGACGGCCATGAGGCAATCGGCATGCTCGGCCTCGCCAACTCACCGCGCGGCTACAGGGATACCCTCGAGGACGACCTGCAGCCGGTGCTATCAGTGCTCGCAGCGATGATCGCGCGCGACGGCGCGGAGCGGCGGGCGCGCGAGGCGGCGGCCACCGCGCGCGACCTGGAGTCCGCGGTCGCAGGCCTCACGCGATCGGGACGTGATCGCGAGACGATCGACCAGGCCGTGCGCGACGTCCTGGCCGCGGCCTCGCTGGCGGACGCCGAGGCCATCATCAGGAGCGCTCTTGCCAACCTGCTGCCCGGCATGCAGGCGCAGGTGTTCATGGAGGACGCCGCCGACCCCACGCGTCTGGCGGCGGTTGCCGAGGCCCGAGATGGTCTCGACCGGTCCCAGTGCGAGGCGCTGCGTAGCGGCCGGGCCCACGTGAGCCTTCCCGGCCTTCGCGTGGGGTCGTGCAGTCATGTGGACCCGATGGTGGCCGCCACCATCTGCGCGCCGGTGGCGACCGACGACGACGAGTACGGCCTGGTGACCGCGTACATCCGTGAATTCCCGCAGCAGGACGGCAGCGCCCGGGTGGCGGAGGTGGCCGGTGAACTGGAGCGGCTCGCGAGCGCACTCGCCCAGGTCGCGCTGCGCGAGGCCCTGGCGTCGCGCGCGCTGCGCGACCCGCTGACGGGACTGCCCAATCGCGACGCCCTGCAGCAGGACATGGAGCGCCGGCTTCGGCGCATCGAGGCCGCGGCACGCCCGTTCGGCGTGCTGGTCCTGGACCTCGACGACTTCAAGCAGGTCAATGACACGCTCGGTCATGTCGCGGGGGATCGCGTGCTGGAGGAGGCCGCCGCGGCCCTGGCCGGCAGCGTGCGGGACGATGACCTCGTCGGCCGCATCGGCGGCGATGAGTTCGCCATCATCCTCGCAGCCGGTGATCCGGAGGTGATGCTCGCGGCGGCGAATCGCCTGGTGACCTCGATGTCGGGCGTTTCTCCCGCGGGTGGCCCCGCCGCCTCCGCGTCGGTCGGCGGCGTCCCCGTCGGGTGGGGCGATGTGACGTGGGAGGACGCCTACGCGCGGGCGGACGAACTGCTGTACGAGGCCAAGCGCGCCGGGAAGGGGCGCGCCGTCATCGGCGACATGCTCGGGGTCCCCGAGCAGCCCTGAGCGGCCGTGTCCCTCAGGCGGCCACCCGGGGGATGTCGGGGTCGTGCTCGGGCAGGCGGGTCGTCATCAGGAGCCCGCAGATGACGGCGGCCAGCAGGAACAGCCCGGCCGCCCACCAGAAGGCCGTGGTGTAGCCCTCAACCTGCGCCGCGGCCTGGGTGGCCGGCGACGACGGGTTGGCGCTCGACGCAACGAATGCCGCGACCGCGCTGGCGAAGATGGTGCTGAGCAGCGCCGTTCCCACCGAGCCGCCCACCTGCTGTGTGGTGTTGACCATGGCCGAGGCCACGCCGGAGTCGTGCGCCTCCACCCCCATCGTGCCCACCTCGAACGAGCAGGCGAAGACCAGGCCGAGCCCGAGGCCCGTCACGAGAAGTCCCGGCAGCACATGCGTGGTGTAGGCGGTGTCCACGCCGATCTGGGTGAAGAGGATGAGCCCGGCCATTCCCAACAGCATTCCCAGGGTCACGGGCAGCCGGGGGCCCGTGCGCGGCAGCACGATGGCCGTTGAGGTGGTGGCGGTGACCATGATGGCGCCGATCATCGGCAGGAACGCCACGCCGGTCTTGATGGGCGAGTAGCCCAGCGTGGCCTGCAGGTAGTACGTGAGGAACAGGAACACCCCGAACAACGCGGCCGATGCGAGTGCGAGCCCGATATAGGCACCACCGCGATTGCGATCCAGGAGCACGCGCATGGGCAGCATGGGGTGCGTGCTGCCGACCTCGATCCACACGAAGGCCGCCAGCAGGACCACGGAGGTCGACAGCAGCCCGATGGTGATGCCCGAGGTCCAGCCGTCGGTCTCGGCGCGCGAGAAGCCGTACACCAGGGCCAGGAGCCCGAGCACCGAGGTGATGGTGCCGGGGATGTCCAGGCTTCCGCGCCCGCGCCCGGTGTGCACCAGCA
>CAZPAT010000031.1:8538-11138 GCA_964584485.1 uncultured Bifidobacterium sp. | reverse complement strand
GCCGGCGCCAGGGCCGCGACGGCATCGGCGAGCGTGGGCGTGCCCACCGTGGGCGCCCACCGTGCAGCATCCTCGCGCGCCCCCGCAACGGCCATCGCGGTCCAGGAGGTGTCCGCCTCGCGCCCGGCCGCGGGCCCGATCATCCCGGTGGATGGGTCCTGACGAGCCGAGAGGTAATCCAGCGCGCGCTCACGGGGCGAGGCCACCGCGGGCATCGCCACGGGTCCCGCCGCCAGCGCGCCTGCGATCACCGCACCTGCTGCCAGTGCCACTCGCCGTCCCATGCCGCACAGGCTGCCATGCGCGGCGGCGCACCCACCGGGGATCAGGGGCGCCGCGACTGCCGCACCATCTCGCCAAACCGCGCGGCACTACGGAGGGCGAAGTCGCCATGGTTGTTGTTGAACACGACCGCGACCTCCTGGGCGCGCCCGGCCATGTCGAGGACGGGATCGAGCCACTCCCCGAGCTCCTCGTCCGAGTACTGCCAGTCGAAGCGCTCCGCCACCGTGCGGCTGCCCTGCCATGTCGCGGCGTTCCGGCCGTGCAGCCGCAGGTAGGCCAGCTCCGGGCAGGTCACCTCCACAATGGGCGGCATGGCGCTCGGCACGTCGATGCGCGGGGCATCCACGCACACCCAGGCGGCATCGCGGGCAGCCAGCATCTCCACGGCGGCCTCGCGCTCACCCGGATCCGCCCACGACGCGTTGCGGAACTCCACCGCCGTGCGCAGTGGATGGATGCGCTCGATGATCCGTGCGATCTCCTCACGCGCATCGGCGCCGGCGGCCACGTGCGGCGGCAGTTGCAGCAGGATTGCCCCCAGCTTCGGCCCGAGCGGCGCCACGGCCTCCACCAGCGCATCGGTCACCGCGTCGCGCAGCTCGCGCGACGGCCGCCGGATGCGCCCCCGCCTGTCGGCCTGAAAGGGCAGTTCGCGCAGCGGCGGCGGCAGCCGCGCCGGATCGGATGCGTGCCCCGAGATCACCTGGTGGGCCTTCACGTGGAACCGGAAGTCGTCCGGCGTGCGATCGGCCCATGCCTGCACGGTCCCCGCGCGCGGCAGCGCGTAGAAGGTGGCGTTCACCTCCACCATCGGGAAGTGCCGGGCGTAGTAGCGCAGCCGTCCCTCGGCGTCGTTCTTCACCTCGTCGGGGTACCAGCCGGCGCGGATGAACTCGGGGTCGGTCCACGAGGCCGTCCCCACGCGAATGCGCTCGCGGTCGCCGGACGACATCAGTCCCCCCGGCGGCGCAGTTCCTCATCCAGGCGCGCGGCGTCCTCCGGGGCGATCTCCGGTGCCGGCGCGTCCCGGCCGCGGCGCGCCCACGCACGCGTGACCAGCGGTATCGCCGCGAGACCGGCGAGCACCAGCACGATGGGCACGATCCATGCCACCAGGTCGAAGCCCTCCTTCGGCGGCGTCGCCAGCACCCCGCGCCCGAACTCGTCCACCAGGGCGTCGATGATCTGCTGCTTGTCGTCGCCCTCGGCGATGCGCTCGGCGATGAACACCTTCATCCGCTGCGCCGCGGGCGAGTCCGACACGTCGAGCGGGGTATTGCAGGTGGGGCACCGGACCTCGCGCGCCACCTCCACGACCGTCAGGGACGCCGCAGGGCCGGCCAGGGCGAGCGCGGCGAGCAGGACGGCCACCATGGCCAGCAGCGGACGACGCATCACGTCTCCGTCAGGACCTCATCCAGTGGGCCGGTGAGTTGCTCCGTCCGGCTCACGGGGCCCGCGATGTGCAACGCGATCCTGCCCTCGCGGTCGATGACGAAGGTCTCCGGGACGCCCGTGGCCTCGAGCGCCGCCTTGCTCCCATCGCTCCCATCGCGCAGCGACGGGTAGGTGAGGCCGTACTCCCGTATGAAGGTGCGGGCATCGTCGCTGAGGTCCTGGATGTCGATGCCGAGCACCACGACGTCCTTCGCGCGATAGCGCTGCCACACCGATTCGAGCACGGGAGCCTCCTCCCGGCACGGCTCGCACCACGATGCCCACAGGTTCAGCACCACCACCTTCCCGCGCAGGTCCGCAAGGGCGGCCTCCTGCCCGGCGGGCGGCAGCCCGGCCCCCGACACCAACACGGGCAGCTGCAGGTCGGGAGCGGGCGGGCGGGATCCCGCGTCCAGTGCGTCGTCGATCGCCGTGGATGCACCGCGGTTCAGCAGGCCGACGACCAGCAGCACCACGATGAGCGCCGTCACCACTGCGCCCACCACGAGGCCGATCAGGCGGCGGCGGTCCGCAGCCGGGTCCGCACCGGGGTCCGTGGCGGGCTCATCGGCCACGCAGGCCCCTGGCGCCGCGGGCGGTCATCCGTGCGACCTGGTGCCGAGCAGGGCATGCACCGCACCCTCGGGGTCATCCTCACGCATGAGGGCCTCGCCCACCAGGATGGCGTCCACCCCGGCCTCCTCCAGCCGCTGAACGTCATCATTCGACGTGATTCCCGACTCCGCCACCACGATGGTGCCTGCCGGGGCGTCCACCAGCAGCCGCAGCGCGGTGTCGGGGTCGACGTCGAGGGTGTGGAGGTTGCGGTTGTTCACGCCGATGATCTCCACGCCGCAGCCCACGGCCGTCTCCATCTC
>CAZPAT010000031.1:0-8438 GCA_964584485.1 uncultured Bifidobacterium sp. | reverse complement strand
TGCGGTTGTTCACGCCGATGATCTCCACGCCGCAGCCCACGGCCGTCTCCATCTCCTCCTCGTCGTGCACCTCCACGAGGCAGTCCAGGCCGACCTCCGATGCCTGCTCGTGCAGGGCCATCAACTCACCCGGGTCGAGGGCGGCGACGATGAGCAGGATGGCGTCGGCGCCCGCCAGGCGGGCCTCGGCGATCTGGTACGGGTCCACGATGAAGTCCTTGCGCAGGAGGGGCAGGCCGCAGGCCGCGCGCGCCTCGCGCAGGTCGTCCAGCGACCCGCCGAACCAGTGGGGCTCGGTCAGCACCGAGCACGCCGACGCACCGGCGTCCTCGTAGGCCCGGACGATGTCGGTGACGGTGGCATCCGGCCGGATGGGCCCCTTCGACGGGCTCGCGCGCTTCATCTCGGCGATCAGCGAGATGCCCTCCTGCACGAGCCCCTCGGAGAACGGGCGGTTCCGGGGTGCCGGGCCGAGGCGCTCCTGCAGCTCCTCCAGCGGCACCTCGCGCCGACGTGCCTGCACGTCCGCGCGCGTGCGCTCCACCACCTCATCCAGGAACGTGGACATCACGATCCCTCCTTGCCGGGCGCCAGCTCGTTCGTCAGCGCCACGAAGTCCTCGAGCCGCGCGGCGGCGGCCCCCGATCGCACGGCCTCCTCGGCCATCTCCATCCCCTTCTCCAGGGAATGCGCGAGGTCTGCCATCCACACCGCCGCGCCGGCATTCAGCACCAGGATGTCGCGGACAGGGCCCGCCTCGCCCCCGATGGCTGCGCGCAGCAGCGCCGCACTCGCCGCGGCATCGCCCACCTCCAGCGCGCCGTCGGGCGGCGGGGTGATGCCGAGCCCGACCGGGTCGATCACCTCCGCGGAGAAGCCGTCATGCGCCCACACCACGGCGTCGGTGGGAGCCCCGGTGCTGATCTCGTCCAGCCCGTCGCGGCCCGCCACCACCAGTGCCCGGCGCGCGCCCAGCAGCGACAGGGCCTCGGCCACCACTTCCACCTGCGCGCGGTCGTACACGCCCACGACCTGGTTCCGGGCACCTGCGGGGTTGGCGAGCGGACCGATGAGGTTGAACGCGGTGCGGATGCCGAGCTCACGCCGCACGGGGCCCACGTGGCGGAACGCCGGGTGATGGGCCGGGGCGAACATGAAGCCCACCCCCACGCACCCGATGCACGTCGCGACTGCCTCCGGCGGGAGGTCAACGCGGGCACCGAGGGCCTCCAGCACGTCCGCGCTGCCGGATGACGACGTGACGGCGCGGTTGCCGTGCTTTGCCACCCGTGCACCCGCTCCGGCGGCGATGAACGCTGCACCCGTTGAGATGTTCACCGTCGGAGGGCCCCCGCCCGTACCGCAGGTGTCCACCAGGCCATGGACGTCATCCACCGGAACATGGGCGGCGCGATCGCGCACGGCCTGGGCGAGCCCGGCGAGTTCCACGGCAGTGGCCCCCTTGGCGCGCAGCGCGGTGAGGAACGCCGCCATCTGGGCATCGCCGGCAGCGCCGTCCATCATCACGCCCACGGCCCGCTCGGCCTGGGTGCGCGACAGGTCGCCCCCTGCCACCAGAACCTCCAGGCACTCGGTCAGCACGGGATCGGGCGTCATGCCGACATCCCGAGGAAGTTGCCGAGCAGCGACCGGCCTTCGGCCGACAGGATCGACTCCGGGTGGAACTGCACTCCCTCGACCGGCAGGTCGCGGTGGCGGAGCCCCATGATGACGTCGCCATCGCACCACGCCGACACCTCGAGCACCGCGGGCAGGGTGCCCGGGTCCACCACCAGCGAGTGGTAGCGCGTGGCGGTCATCGGATCGGGCAGCCCGGCGAACACCGTGCGACCGTCGTGCGAGATCTCGCTGGTCTTCCCGTGCACCGGCTCGGATCCGCGCACCACCGCGCCGCCGAACGCCTGGCCGATGGCCTGATGCCCAAGGCACACGCCCAGGATCGGAACCTCGCCGGCCATCTCCGTGATGCATTCCAGGGAGATGCCGGCCTCGTCGGGGGTCTTGGGGCCCGGCGAGATCACGAGGTGGCTCGGATGGAGGTCGCGGATGCCATCCACGGAGATGCGGTCATGGCGGAACACGTCGACCTTCGCCCCCAGCTCGGCCAGGTACTGGAAGAGGTTGTAGGTGAACGAGTCGTAGTTGTCGACGATCACGACGTGGGGCGTGCTCACCAGTCCTCCTGCTGGGCCGCCACCTCGATGGCCCGGAACATCCCCGCGGCCTTGCGCTGGGTCTCCTCGAACTCCGCCTCGGGGTCCGAGTCGGCCACCACCCCGGCCCCCGCCTGCACGTGGCACCGGCCGTCGCGGCACACGATGGTGCGGATGGTGATGCAGGTGTCGAGGTTGCCATCGAACCCGATGTAGCCCACCGCGCCGCCGTACGGCCCGCGCTTGGTGGGCTCGAGCTCATCGATGATCTCCATGGCCCGCACCTTCGGCGCCCCCGACAGCGTGCCCGCGGGGAACGTGGACCGAAGCGCGTCCACGGCGCGCCGTCCCTCGTCCAGCTCGCCAACGACGCTGCTCTCGATGTGCATCACGTGGCTGTAGAACTCGACCACCATCAGGTCCTTCACCTGCACGGACCCGGGAGCGCACACGCGGCCCAGGTCATTGCGCCCCAGATCCACCAGCATCACGTGCTCGGCGCGCTCCTTGGGGTCGGCCAGGAGCTCCTCCGCCAGCGCGAGGTCCTCGGCCCGGTCGGCGCCCCGCTGACGGGTGCCCGCGATGGGCCGGGTCTCCACCGCGCCGTCGGTCACCTTCACCAGCATTTCGGGCGAGGACCCGGCCAGCTGCACGTCGCCGCAGTCGATGAAGAACATGTAGGGCGACGGGTTGACCGTGCGGAGCCCGCGGTACACCGCGAAGGGCTCGAGCCCCACCGACGCAGAGAACCGCTGGGACGGCACCACCTGGAAGGCGTCGCCGGCGAACACGTACTCGCGCACGGCCTCCACCGATCCACAGAAGCGGTCGTGGCCGGTGTTGCTCTCCACCGGGCCCACCTCCACCCGGCCATGCGGCGCCGGGTGGGGCACCGGACCCTGCAGGCGCGCCTTGATGGCGCGGATGCGCGCCCGCGCGGCCTCGTACGCGGGAGCGACATCCACTCCCTGCTCCACCGGGCACGGCACGATGATGGTCGTGGACCTGCGCAGGTGGTCGAACAGCACGACCGGCCCGGTGAGCATCATCACCATGTCCGGGATGCCCAGATCGTCCTCCGGCACGTCGGGCAGGTTCTCCACCGTCCGCACCAGGTCGTAGCCGAAGAACCCCACCGCACCGCCCCAGAACGCGAGGGCATCCTCCGGTGGCGACATCGCGACACCGTCCACCAGCGACTGGATCGCACCGAACGGATCGCCCGCGTCCAGGTCCTCCACGCTGCCGTCGTGGCGGTGCAGCGTGACCCGGCCGCCCTCGGCGCGGACCACGCCCTGCGGCTCGATGCCGATCATCGAGTAGCGGCCCAGGCGCTGCCCCTGCTCGGCGCTCTCCAGCAGGAAGCACGGACCCCCGTCGCGCAGCTTCAGCATGGCGCTGACGGGCGTCTCGCAGTCGTCCAGGTAGGTATGCGACACCGGCACCTGCCGGTACTCGCCCGCCCGCGCGCCCACGCCCTCGAGCGACGGCGATACCGGCATGTCGTCCCCGGGCGGCGCCCCGGGCACGTCGATGCGGAGGGTGGTCACCCCTCGCCCCGCCTCCGCGACGCGAGTTCCTCGGCCACCTCAGCCAGGCGGATATCCATGGACTGCCACAGGACCACGAGGTGGTACAGGAGGTCAGCGCTCTCGTAGACCAGCTGCTCCCGCTCGCCACCCTTGGCCGCGATGGCGACCTCCGTGGCCTCCTCGCCCACCTTCTTGCACATGGTGTCGATGCCGCGTGCGATGAGCGATGCGGTGTAGGACGAATCCGGGTCGGCGTCGGCCGCGCGCGCGCGGATGACGGCCTCAAGATCGGGCAGCGCCGCGAATGGCGCGGCGTCGCCGCCCACCGTGCCCGTCACGGGAACGTGGAAGCAGGACTCCTCGCCGGTGTGGCAGGCCGGCCCCGCAGGGCGCACGCTCACCAGCACGGCGTCGTCATCGCAATCGGTGGCGAGGCCCGTCACCTGCTGGGTGTTGCCGCTGGTGGCCCCCTTGTGCCACAGCTCACCCCGCGACCGGCTCCAGAACCACGTCTCGCCGCGCTCGAGCGTGCGGGCCAGCGAGTCGGCATTCATCCACGCAAGCGTCAGCACGCGTCCGGTGTCGGCATCCTGGACGATCGCCGGCACCAGGCCGTCATCGCCGAAGCGCACCCGCGCGGCCGCGTCGCCGCTCATGCCGCGGCCCCCATGAGGGAATCCACCATCACCGGGGCGGAATTCGTCGCCACGCGACGCGCGCCTGCATCCAGCAGGGCAATCGCGTGGTCCAGGTCGTCCACGCCGCCCGCGGCCACCACCCCCACCTCGGCGGGCAGGGCGTCGCGCATCACCTCCACGTCCTGTGTGCGCGCGGATCCCGCAAGGCCCGTCGCGGTCACCGCGAAGTCGGCCCCCGACAGCGCCACCACCTGGCAGGCCACGCGCAGGAGCCGCTCGCCCAGCAGGGGCGCCTCCAGCACGGCGCGCACCATCACATGCGCGCTGGTGGCGTCGTGCGCGGCATCCACCACCGCGCCCAGGTCGGCACGCGCGGCACCCGGCCTGCCCGAGAGCAGCGCCGATACGTTCATCACCACGTCCAGCTCGCGTGCGCCGGCGGCAATCGCCGTGCGCGCCATGGCGACCTTCATGGGTGTCTCATCCGCGCCGAACGGGTAGCTGACCACGGTGCCCACCTTCACGTCACCGCCGCGCAGGGCGTCGGATGCCGCCCGCGCCATCGCGGGCGGCACGATCACCGACGCCACGTGCAGCCGCGCCGCCGTGGCGCAGTGGCGGGTGGTGTCGTCGGTGGTCACGCCGGGGCGGATCAGCGTGAAGTCGCAACTCTTCGCGAGCTCGCGTGCCCTCACGGACGTGCTCGCTGGGAGGTCTCCGGCATGGCGCGGAAGTATAGGCGGCGCGTGGCCGCCGGCTCACAGGCCGAGTCGGTCCAGCATGGCGTCATCCCGGCGCCAGCGGGGCCTCACCTTCACCTGCAGGTCGAGGTGCACCGGCTCACCCCACGTGCGCGAGAGCACCTCGCGGGCCTGCGTGCCGATATCGCGGATCATGCGACCGCCCTTGCCCACCACGATGCCCTTCTGGCTCTCGGCCTCCACCAGCAGGTAGGCCTCCACGCGGCGACCGCGACGGGCGGGCGTGATCTCCTCCACCTGCACCGCGAGCGCGTGCGGCACCTCCTCGCGCAGGCGCTGCGCGGCTGCCTCGCGGATCATCTCGGCCGCCATCTCCTCATCGGTCTGGTCGGTGCTCACGCCCTCGGGGAAGTAGGCGGGGCCCTCGGGCAGCAGCACCGGGAACTCCGCGCGCAGCCCGTCCAGCCCTTCACCGGTGAGCGCGCTGACCGGGTGGATGGCCCGGAACCCCGGCAGCAGTTCTGCCGCGGCGGCGATCACCTGCGCGCAGCGGTCGCGGTCCACGCGGTCCACCTGGTTCACCACCACCACCACGGGCAGCCCGCTCGTCCGCAGGCGCTCGGCGATGAACCGGTCACCGCCGCCGATCTCCTCGGCGGCGTTCAGCACGAAGAGCGCGGCATCGGTGTCGGCCACGGTGCGGTCCACGGTCTCCTGCATGCGCTCCGTCAGGCGATCGGCCGGGCGCTGGAAGCCCGGCAGGTCCAGCAGCACCGCCTGCCAGCCGTCTCCACGGGCCACCGCCAGCACGCGGCGCCGGGTGGTCTGGGGGCGCGGCGACACCGCGGCCACGTGGGCGCCCGCGAGCGCGTTGGCGAGCGTGGACTTGCCCACGTTCGGGCGCCCGGCCAGCGCCACCAGGCCCGACCTCAGAACCGTGGCGCTCATGGCATCACCCCCATATCTGGAACAGGAGGATCGTGATGCCCGCGCCGAGCAGCGCACCCGCCACGACCTCGGCCGACGAGTGGAACCCTGCCTCCACGCGCGACTGGGCCACGAGCAGCGCCACGAGGAACGCCAGAGTGGATACCAGGGCCCCGTGGGTGAGCGGCAGGACGATGAGCGTGATGGCCATCCACGCGGCAAAGGCCACCGCCGCGTGACCCGATGGGAACCCGCCGCGAAGGGCCGTGCCCGCGCCGGAGTAGGCCTTCAGGGCCACCACGGCGATGATGGTCGCCACGATCACGATGATCACCACGTGCGTGGGCGCCTGGCGCACCCCCCGCAACAGGTCGCGACCGGGCTCGGACAGGCGCCCGTAGAGGATGAGGTACGCGGTCGCCACGGCGGCGAGCGCCGCGATGAGCACGGCGCCGGCGGCCACGTCCTTCGCGATCTTGACGAGCGGGTGGTACGACGTGATCACCGCATCGATCGCCGCCTCGAGCGCCGTGTTGAACATCTCGGCCACCAGCACCAGCGACACCACGATCACCAGGGCCAGCAACTCGAAGCGGCTCACGTCGAGGACGAGGGCGAGCACCAGCACCAGCAGCCCCGCGGCCACATGCACCTGCATGTTGCGCTGCGTGCGCAGCACGAACACCACGCCCTCGAATGCCCACGTCACCGACCACCGCAGCGACCCCTGCCGGGGCAGTGCCCCCGGGCGCGGCTCGCGCAGCAGGCGCTGTGCCGGGCGATCGTCGTCGGGAGCGTCGCTCACGGCGCCGCCGCCACAATGCGGTCCTGCAGGGCCAGCATCTCGCCGTCGTCCACCTCGTGGTCGTACCCCACCAGATGCAGCAGGCCGTGCACCGCCAGCACGTCCAGGGGCTCCTCGGCCGCCTCCGGGCAGATCAGGATGTCCCCGAGCTCGGGCGGCGGGCCGTCCGCCGGCCAGTCATGCACCTCGGGACCATCCACGGGGAACGACAGCACGTCCGTGGGCTCCGGCCTGCCGCGGTGCGTGCTGTTCACGTCGGCCATCTGCGCGGGCGAGACCACCAGCAGCCCCACGGTCGCACGCGGGATGCCCAGGTGGGTGCACGCGAACACCACCCGCGCGGCGAGGGCATCCAGATCGGCCTCCGCGGCGCCCTCGGCCCGACGTGCCTCCACCTCGATCAGGGCCGCCCACCCCCCGGCGCACCCGTCTCCTCGTGCACCCGGTAGGCCTCGACGATCCTCTGCACCAGCTTGTGGCGCACCACGTCGTCCTTGGTGAAGCGCACCACGCCGATGCCGGGCACCCCTCCCAGGACCTGCTCGATGTCCGCCAGGCCCGAGCGGCGGTCGCGGGGCAGGTCCACCTGCGTCACATCGCCGGTCACCACCACCGTCGACCCGAAGCCCAGGCGGGTGAGGAACATCTTCATCTGCTCCACCGTGGTGTTCTGGGCCTCGTCAAGGATGATGAACGAGTCGTTCAGCGTGCGACCGCGCATGAACGCCAGGGGGGCCACCTCGATCTGCCCGCGCTCCAGGTACTGCTGCGCGCGGTCGGCGTCGAGCATGTCGTGCATGGCGTCGAACAGCGGACGGAGGTACGGGTCCACCTTCGCCGCGATGTCGCCGGGCAGGAAGCCCAGCTTCTCCCCCGCCTCCACCGCGGGCCGGGTGAGGATGATGCGGCCCACCTCGCGCCGCGAGAGCGCCGCGGCGGCGAGGGCCACCGCCAGGTAGGTCTTGCCGGTGCCCGCGGGGCCGATTCCGAATGTGATGGTGTTCCGGCGGATGGCATCCACGTAGGCCTTCTGGCCGGCGGTCGTGGGCGTGATGCTGCGCTGCCGGTGGCGCCAGACGACGTCCCCCAGCAGCGCGTCGGGGCGTCCGGCCTGCTCCACCGCCGCGGCCACGGCCTCGATCATGGTGGGCGCGAGGGTGCGGCCCGAGTCCACCAGGCGCGCGAGCTCATCCACCACGGCCACCCCGCGCTCCACGCGCGGTTCGTCGCCGGTGATCATCAGGCGGTTTCCCCTCAGGCTGATGTCGAGCTTCAGGCGGTCCTCGAGCGCACGGATGACGGCGTCGTGCTCGCCGGCGAGCTCCACCGCCACGCGGTCGGGCACCTCGATCACGCGCTCGGCCACGGCGTCCTCACATCGTGTCCGACAGCCGGGTGCCGCCCATCACATGCCAGTGCAGGTGGTGCACGCTCTGCTGCGCGTCATCGCCGTGGTTCGCCGTCACGCGGTAGCCCGTGGGCTCCAGGCCGTGCTCGCGCGCCACGGCGGAAATCACGGCCAGCATGTCGGCGCGCTCATCCCGGGTGAGCCCCTCCACGCCCGCCATGGAATCAACGTGCCGCTCGGGGATCACGAGCACATGCACCGGGGCCTTCGGCGCGATGTCGTGGAAGGCGACCATGCCCTTCTCGCGCCGCAC
>CAZPAT010000030.1:9284-11315 GCA_964584485.1 uncultured Bifidobacterium sp. | reverse complement strand
GCCCCGCCCTCGGCGGCGATCACCAGGTTCACCGAGGTGCCCTTGGCCACCGATGCGCCGCCGTCAGGGTCCTGCGCCACCACGGTTCCCGCCGACTGGCCGGACGACCCGTCGTCCTCCGACACGCTGCCCACCTTCAGGCCAGCGCCGGTGATCTCCGACCGTGCCGCCGACACGTCGCTGCCGGTCACGTCCGGCACCGTCACCTTGGTGATGCCCTTGCTCACGTACAGCGTGATGGTGTCGCCGGAGCCGGCCATGGATCCGGCCTGCGGCGCCTGGCGCACGACCGTTCCGATCTCCTTATCGCTGTCCACCTCTTCCGTGGTGACGGTGAAGCCGGCCTTCTCGAGTGTTGCCTGGGCGTCCTCGACCGCCTTGCCGACCACGCCTGGCACGGTCACCTCCGCGGGCCCGGACGACACCAGGATCGTCACGGTGGACTGCGCGGCCACCTCGGTGCCCGCCTCGGGCTCGGTGCCGATCACCACGCCGGGCTGGACGTCGTCGCTCGCCTGGGTGCGCTCGGTGGGCGTGAGACCGGCATCGCTGATGGCCCGGGTGGCTGCCGCCGCCTCGAAGCCCGCGACGTCGGGCACCATCACCATGTCGGACCCGCCGCGCGTCAGCGCGAGGGCGAGCGACACCGCGAGGGCCGCGATGAGCACCGCCACGATGCCCCAGATCGCCGGGCGCCCACTGCCCTTCTTCTTTTTCTTCTTGCCCCCGCCGCCTGATCCGTTGCCCACTACCTGGGTCTCCATGGTCGCCGCTGCGCCGCCGGCTGCCGTGGCCGCCGGGGCCGTGAGGATGAGGGTTGACTGCTGGCCGCCCGACATCGCCGACCGTACCTCGAGCAGTGCCGCGGTGAAGTCCTCGGCGCTCTGGTACCGGTCCTCCGGTCGCTTGGACAGCGCCTTCATCACCACCGCATCGAGTTCGGGCGGGATCTCCTGCGCGAACACGCGCGGTGGCACGGGGGGCTCGTTGATCTGCTTCATCGCCACTGTCACGGGGCGGTCGCCATCGAACGGCACGCGTCCGGTGAGCATCTCGTACAGCACGATGCCCACGGCGTAGGTGTCGCTGGCGGCGGTGGTCTCCTCGCCCTGCGCCTGCTCGGGCGACAGGTACTGCGCCGTGCCGATCACCGAGCCCGCCTCGGTCATCTGCTGGTCGGCGTCGGCGCGGGCGATGCCGAAGTCCGCCACGCGCAGCCGGCCGTCGCCGCTCACCATCACGTTCTGCGGCTTGATGTCGCGGTGGATGATGCCCGCGGCGTGCGCGGCCGTGAGCGCGGACAGGATCTGCAGGGCGTTGTCCACGGCCACGGCGGGGTCCAGCGGCCCCTGGTCGCGGATGACCTTCTTGAGGTCGGGGCCCTTCAGGTACTCCATCACGATGTAGTACGTGTCCTCGGCCTCGCCGCGGTCATACACCGCCACGATGTTCGGGTGGTTCAGCCCGGCCGCCGCAGATGCCTCGCGCCGGAAGCGCTCGACGAATGCCTGGTCGGCCGCGAACCGCTCGGCCAGCACCTTCACCGCGACCTCGCGGTCGAGCACCGTGTCGTAGGCCAGGTACACCGACGCCATGCCCCCGGTGCCGATCTGGTGGCCCAGTTCGTAGCGCTCGCCGAGCTCCGTTCCCGGTCCGATCGTCACGCGCTCGGCTCCCCCTGCACGGGGCCGATGGACAGCGCGGTGCGCATGACCTCGCCGGCCACGGGGGCGGCCTCGGTGCCGCCGGTACCCGAGGTGTCCTCGATCACCACGGCCACGGCCACCTTCGGGTCGTCCGCGGGCGCGTACCCGATGAACCAGGCCTGGTTGCGCTCGGGGTCGCCCGTCTCGGCGGTGCCGGTCTTGCCCGCCACCGACAGGCCCGCGAGGCCCGCTTCGGTACCCGTTCCCTCGGACACGACGCTGCCCATCATGCGCCCCACCTCGGATGCGATGTAGGCACTGGACACCGAGCCCACCTCCTGCGGGCGCTGCTGCTTCACCACCACGCCATCGCGGGTGATGACCC
>CAZPAT010000030.1:4050-9184 GCA_964584485.1 uncultured Bifidobacterium sp. | reverse complement strand
CCCACCTCCTGCGGGCGCTGCTGCTTCACCACCACGCCATCGCGGGTGATGACCCGGCGCACGAGGTACGGCCGCATCATGCGGCCGCTGTTGGCGATCGCGCCCGCGACCATGGCCATCTGAAGTGGCGTCACCTGGAGGTTCTCCTGTCCGATCGCGATACGCGCCGAGTCCGAATCGCGCTGCTCGTTGGGGAGGAGCTTCCCGTCACGGTACCTGCCCGACACGGCGACTTCACCTGCGGGCAGGTCAATCTCCACCGGGCGGGCGAATCCGAACCGGGTCATCTCGCGACCCATCGTGCGCCCGCCGAGGCGGTCGCCGATCTGCGCGAAGGTCGTGTTGATTGAGAATGTCAGTGCGTCGGTCAGGTTGTGCAGGCCGTACTTGGCCTTTCCGGAGTTGTAGATGGGCTTGCCATCCACCACGTAGACGCCCTTGTCATCGAAGGTGGACGAGGGCGACCACGTGCCGCTGCCCAGCGCCGCCGTGGCCGTGACGACCTTGAACGTGGAACCCGGCGGGTAGAGGCCGCCGGTCGCCCTGTTCAGGAGCGGAGCCCCGCTCTCCTTCCGAATCGAGGCGAAATCGCTGGCGACCTGGTTCAGGTCGAAGCCCGGGGATGATGCCACCGCGAGCACCTTGCCGGTCTTTGGCTCGATTGCCACGACCGCGCCCTTGCGCCCGGAGATCAGCGCCTCGGCGGTCTTCTGCACCCGCGTGTCGAGGGTGAGGCGGATATCCGCGCCGTCCTTGGTCTCGTCGCGGAGGCGGTCGAGGATGGCCCCGGTTCCGTACGAGCCCGCCAGGTAGCGGTTGTACTGCTGCTCGAGCCCCGTGGACCCCTCGCGTGCCGTCGCGTAGCCCACGACCTGCGCGGCGAGCGCGCCCTGCGGGTAGTAGCGCCGGTAATACTTCTGGCCCTTCTCGCGGTAGACGACGCTCTCGGCGAGGATCACCTTGTCGGCCGAGATGATGCGTCCCCGGTCCACCAGCCTCTGCTTCTCGAGCGTGTAGGGGTTGTCAGCGCGCTCATCCAGCTCACCGGCGGCGATCACCTGCCAGTAGCCGAGCATCAGCACCAGCACGGCGAACCCGGCGGCAAGGGTGAGGTACAGCGCGCGGATGGATCGGTTCATGTGGCCGGCACCCCCCGCACGGCCTCCACGAGGCCCTGGCGTGATCGGTTGCTGATCACCAGGAGAAGCGCCGCGATGCCGAAGTTGACGACCACGCTCGAACCGCCATAGGACATGAAGGGAAGGGTCACGCCCGTGAGGGGCACGAGGCGGACCACGCCGCCGATGATGATGAACGCCTGCAGGCCCACCACCGCGGTGAGGCCGCCCGCGAGCAGCTTGGAGAACCCGTCACGCGCGGCCGTCGCGATCGCAAAGCCCCGCGCCATGAGCAGCACGTAGAGAAGCATGACGCCGATCGCACCGACGTATCCGAGGTCGTTGGAGACCGCGCTGAAGATGAAGTCGGTCTCCAGCGCGGGGATGCGGGGGGTGCCGCCCTCGGTCACCAGCAGTGCGCGCCCGAACCCGGGACCCACCACGCCGCCGTCGGCCAGTGCATACAGCGATTGCACCATCTGGTAGCCGCCGCCCTGCGGATCGGTGAACGGGTGCAGCCAGGAGTCCACGCGCGCGCCGATCCTTGGGACGGCGGCCCAGATGAACAGCGAACCCGCCGCGAACAGCGTGATGCCCAGTCCCACGTACAGCGCGCGCCCGGTGGCCAGGTACAGCATCGCGAGGAACACGCCGAAGAACAGCAGCGCGGTGCCGAAGTCATTCAGCACCACCACGGCGGCCAGGGCCGCGCCCCAGAACACGAGGATGGGCGCGAGGTGGCGCGGAGCCGGCAGGTTCATCCCCAGGCGGCGCTGGGTAGGGATGGCCAGCACCTCGCGCTTCTCGCGCAGGTAACCCGCGAGGAAGATCACCATGAGCACCTTGGCCAGCTCGCCCAGCTGCACGCGCTGGCCGCCGCCGATCTCGATCCACAGCCGCGACCCGTTCACCTCGGTGCCGAAGGCCATGGTGAACACCAGCAGCATCACGGCGGTGAGGCCGATGATGTACCGGTAGCGCTCGAGCACGCGGTGATCGGGCATGAACACGATGACCGCGCAGAAGACGATGCCGCCCAGGGTCACCCAGATGGCCTGGTCACCCGCGAGGCCCGGGTCGATCCGGTAGAGCATGGCCAGGCCGATGCCCGTGAGCGCCGCCATGATCGGCACCAGGTACGGATCGCTGAGCGGCGCCCTCATGCGCAGCACCGCGTGCATGACCACGAACACCATGGCCACCCCCAGGGCGGTCTGCCAGGGCCCGGCCTGCAGCTCATCGGCGCGTGCCGATGCCCCGGCCGCAAGGCCCAGCATCCCCAGCAGCAGCGCCGGCACCAGGAATCCCAGCTCCCGCGTGCGCAGGCTCATTCCGCGCCCCCGGTGCGCGGCACCTTCCACTGCTGCGGCATGCCGTGGCGCCAGATGAGCCGCGTGGCGAGCGCCACGGCCTCGCCCTCGCCCAGGATCCCCTGGTCCAGCGCGGCCGCATTCTCGGCGCGCACCACGCTGGCGGGCACGCCCAGCGGGCGGCCGTCGTCCATCAGCGAGATGCCGAGCGGCGCGTACGGCAGGCCGGCGTACAGGCGAACCTGACCCGCGTCGTCGGCCTGCACCACGTGCGATCGCGACGCCGCCCAGGTGGTGCCGCCGATCACCAGGCCGATGATCAGCAGCACCGCGGCACCGATGAGCAGCAGGCGCGAGCGCCCGGTGGGCACCCGCTCGAGCACGCGCCCGGGCTCGGGGGCCCGGGCCGTGCGGGCCCCTGGCTCCACCATGGGCCGGGGCAGCGTGGCCACACGCGGGGTGGGCGGGATGAACTCCGCGGGTTCCGGTACCTCCGCCGGGGGCCCGTCGCCCACGCGGCCGAGCACCACCGTGGCGTTGTCCTCGCCGCCCGCGGCATCGGCGGCCGCGAGCAGCGCGAGCGCCGCGTCCTCCAGTGATCCGGCGCGGGCCAGGGCGTCGCGGATGGCGGCGTCGCCGATCGCCGCCGAGACCCCGTCGGTGCACAGCAGCACGACATCGCCTGCGCGCACCGGCACCTGGAAGGCATCGGCCGACACCTGCTCGGATGCCCCCAGCGCGCGGGTGATGACGTTGCGCTGGGGATGCCGGTCGGCCTGCTCCTCGGTGAGTGCCCCGCCGCGCACCAGCTCGGCCACCACGCTGTGGTCGTCGGTCAGCCTCCGCAGCTGGCCATCGCGCACCAGGTACGCCCGCGAGTCGCCCACGTGCACCACGTACAGCCGGTCGTCGTCACCCAGCATGCAGGCGGTGACCGTGGTGCCCATTCCGGCCCGGCCGGCATTGCCCGATGCCGAGCGCCGGATGTCCGCGTTCGCGCGCTCCACGGCGCGCCGCAGGTCACCCGGGCGGGGGTTCGCGGGCAGCCCATCGAGCGACGTAACGGCGATGCCCGCCGCCACCTCGCCCGCCAGCGCCCCGCCCATGCCGTCCGCCACGGCGATGACGGGCGGGCGCACCAGGTGCCGGTCCTCGTTGTGGCCGCGCACGCGCCCCACGTCCGTGGCGCGCGCCATCTCGACCCATGCGAGGCGGGCGGTCATCCCGTGGCCGCCGCCTCCCGGGTGACGGCATCCACGCGTGCGAGCACCACCGTCACGTTGTCCGGACCCCCGGCGGCATTGGCGCGCTCCACCAGCGACGCCGCGGCCTGCTCGAGCGACGGGGCCGATTCCACCACCGCGAGGATGCCCTCGTCATCCACGGGGCCCGACAGCCCGTCGGTGCAGAGCAGCACCACGTCGCCGGGCTCCAGGTCCACGCGCAGGGCGTCGATCTGGATGTCGGCGTCCACGCCGAGCGCACGGGTGATGACGTGCCGGGCAGGGTGGCTCTCGGCGGCATCGGCGTCCAGCGTCCCGCGGCGCACCATCTCCGCCACCACGGAGTGATCATCCGTCACCTGGACGATCCGTCCTTCGCGGATCAGGTACGCGCGTGAGTCGCCGACGTGCACGAGGTACAGGATGCCGCCTTCCAGCAGCGCGGCAGTCGCGGTAGTTCCCATGCCGGTAAGCCCGGGGTCGTCCATGGCGGCCTGCGCGATGGCCCGGTTGGCGCCCTCCAGCGCCTGCAGCATGGCCGCGGGCTCGGTGGACGCCCCCACGTCGCGGAGCGCGTCCACCGCCATGGCGGCCGCCGTTCCGCCGCCCTGATGGCCGCCCATGCCGTCGGCCACGGCGATCAGCGGTGGCGACAGCAACTCGCGGTCCTGGTTGTCGGCGCGTACCCGGCCGGCGTGCGACGCCGAGGCCACCTCAACCAGCGCAAGATCGGGGCGGCCGCTCATTCCTCCCACCTCAGCACGGTCTCGCCGACGCGG
Source organism: uncultured Bifidobacterium sp. (assembly GCA_964584485.1). Lineage (GTDB taxonomy): Bacteria > Actinomycetota > Thermoleophilia > Miltoncostaeales > Miltoncostaeaceae > SYFI01. Next base: position 4,754 of record CAZPAT010000030.1, on the reverse strand, counting down.
ATCTCATCGCGCAGGTGCAGTTGCTGTTCGCCTGAGATGCGCCGTCCATTGACGTACGTGCCGTTCAGCGACCCCAGGTCCTCCACGAACCAGAAGTGCCCTTTGCGGAATACCCGGGCGTGGCTGGTGGAGATGAACTGGTCGGTGACGGGGATACGGCTGCTGCGCGACCGGCCGATGGTGGCACCGCCCGCGACGTCGTAGGTGGTGCCCACCGGAAGCGTGTTGGAACGGCTCACCACCAGGTGCGGCTCGGCGGCCGCAGCGGCGTGCACCACCTCGGGCCGTGCAGCCTCGCTCAGCGGCTGCTCGGGCTTCGCGCGGCGCAGGCCCCAGCGCGGTGCGGTGGCCGCGGCGCCCACCACCTCGGTCGGCGGCGCGGGCTGCGCCTGCGGGGCAGCCGCGGCGGGGTCGGCCTGCCGCGGCGGGGTCATCTCGATTTCCGATGAGCGCAGGGCGCGCGTGGACGCCCGCACCACGAACGCGATGAACAGGTACAGCAGCAGCAGGAAGACGGCCTGCCCGATGATGAGCCCCGTCTCGGTCACGGCGCCCCCCGGGCTATCGTCGTTCGACTGCCACGTCGGCGCCGCCCAGGCTCACCCGGTCGCCGTCGCGGAGGCTGTGCCGGAGGACCCGGCGCCCGTTGACCTCGATGCCGTTGGTGGACCCGAGGTCCACCAGCACGTACTCCAGGCCCTCGT
>CAZPAT010000030.1:0-3950 GCA_964584485.1 uncultured Bifidobacterium sp. | reverse complement strand
ACCTCGATGCCGTTGGTGGACCCGAGGTCCACCAGCACGTACTCCAGGCCCTCGTGGCGGACCTCGGCGTGCACCCGGCTCACGTTGGGGTCGGGCACCACGATGTCGCAGTCGCGGCTGCGCCCCATGGTGGTGACCTTCTGGGTGATGCGGAACGGCTGCCCCGACACGTACAGGGTCACCTGCTCGCGCACGAGCCCCGCGGCGCGGGCCTGCTCGGGAGAGAGCACCTGCGTGCCGCTGACGGCGGCGAGCGCCTCGTTGGGCAATGGGTCGGATGGCGCCGGTGGCTCCACGGGAGCCGGCTCCTCGGCGGGCGCGGCCACCTGCTCGGCCTCTGGCGCGTCCGCGGCGGGCACGGCGGCTGCGGCATCTGTGCCGGGCCTGCCGGGGTCCACCATGCGGCAGGCGATCCCGAACTCGCCGGGGCGCAGATCCGAGTCGGTCTCGAGGCGGATGCGGGGCATCGAGAGCAGCGACAGTCCCTCGCTGCGCGCATGGGCTTCCAGGTACGAGCCCAGCTCCAGGACCAGCGCCGACTCGTAGCTGGAGAACTGGCGGCGGTCGGCGGGGGACAGGTACACCGTGTACTGGTTCGGCACGTACACGCGCGAGACCGACACGGTCTTGTGGTCCTCCATCTCGCGGGCGAGGCGCCGCGCGAGCTCCACCGGCTGCAGGGTGCTCCGGAACATGCGGCCGAAGGTCTTCTCGACCACGCCCTCGATCTTCTGCTCGATGTTGCGGAGTGCCATCTAGCCCACCGTGCCGCTGAGAGTGTCGGGTCGGCCGGGGGCGGCGCCACGCAGCGCGCGCCAGGGCCGTGCCGCCCATGCGATGGCGAGGATAGCCGAGGGGAGCACGGCGCCGACGGCTTCGAGGCCCCCTCCGCCCGCGAGGCCGGCCGCCACGGTGAGTGCCGCAGCCCACATGACGGCGGCGGGAAGCCGCCGCGAATCGCGCCCGCCCACCACCAGCGGCCACGTGAGCGCCGCGGCGATCATGATGAGGCAGCCGGTGAGGGCCTGCGGATGGGCGACGATCGGGTCGATGATGGCCTCGGCCACCGCCTGTGGCGAGCGCACGCCCTGCAGGGACTCCCACGCGCCGGTCACCTCCCATCCGGTGAACACCAGGGATGAGGCACCGGCCACCACCTGCCACAGCAGCAGCGTGACCATTCCCGCGACGGCGGTCCAGATACGGCCCGCGGTGGTGCGCACCGACCCCGCCATCAGGGCATAGACCGGCAGCATCCCGATCACCGCCAGGGCGGGCGCGAGCGCGGGCAGCAGTACGAGGCGCCCATGGCGGGCCCCCGTCAGCACGAGGAGCAGCCCGATGATCACCGCGATCCCGGTAAGAGCGGGCGCGGCGGCCGCGGTGGCGATGCCGGCCAGGAGCACCAGGGCCACCGCCGCAAGCGGTGCCCGCCACGCGCCGATCGCCCCGGCCAGCAGGGCGATACCCGCCGTGCCGAGGGCGCTCGTGGAGAATCCCCGCTCGGCGATGAGTCCGCCGATCGCCGCCGCCCCGGCACCGGCAAGGATGGGCGGGACGGGACCGGACAGCAGGGCCATGGCCCGCTTGCCACGGCCCTCCGGCAGCCCCGGGGCCTCCTCGCGGATGATCGCCGCGAGCCGCGCGGGCGCGGGCCGTCCTTCGGGGTGCGGGGACAGGCCGGCGTCGATGGCCTTGGCCAGCCGCGGCGGAAGGTCGGGGCGCAGGTTCCGGATGGGCGGGATCTCGCCGAGGGCGGCGCGCCGCGCCGTGTCTGCCGGGCTCGACCCCAGCAGGGGGTTGCGGCCGGTCAGGCCCTCGTACAGCACGAGGGTGGCCGCCCAGACATCGGCGGATCCCGTCACCTGCTCACCGGTGGCCTGCTCCGGAGCCATGTAGGCCATGGTGCCCACCACGCCGCCGGTCTGGGTCATGCCGGTCTCGCCGGAAAGGCGCGCCACGCCCAGGTCGGCCACCCGGGCGTACCCGCGGTCGTCAACGAGGATGTTGGCGGGCTTGATGTCGCGGTGGATCACGCCGCGCTCGTGCGCGTGGTCGAGGGCGTCGAGGACGTCGGCGGCCATCTCCGCGGCGGCGCGGTCGCCCGGCGGTGCATCCGCGTAGACCCTCTCGAGCGAGGGGCCGTCCACGAGCTCGCTCACCAGGTACAGCGATTCGGAGTCCTCGCCCCAGTCGAGCATGCGGACCACCCCGGGGTGTTCCAGCCGCGACGCGGCGCGGATCTCGGCGGCCACGCGCTTCTCCAGCCCGAGGTCCACGGGGATCTCCTTCACCGCAACCTCGTGCCCCGTGGCGCGGTCCAGGGCCCGGTACACGCGCGATGTCGCGCCGCGCCCGATCACGGCGATCAGGTCGTAGCGTCCCAGCACGCGGGCGGGTGCGCTGGCGCGGGTGGCTGCCTGGCTGGATCCTGGGATGCGCATGGGGCGAAGTGGCCTTCCACCGGCGACGGGGGAATCCTGCGAAGGAATCCGGGGTATGCGTGCCGAACGGACTGCCGATCGTAGACATCACCTGCGTGGTTTCCGTGCGGGCGGGTTGCGCTAGTGTTCCCGCGCCTCATGGCCAGATCACCGGGCGGGTGGCGGAATTGGTAGACGCGCTGGCTTCAGGTGCCAGTGTTCGAAAGAACGTGGGGGTTCGAGTCCCCCCTCGCCCATCGGGAGCACACCCTCTGTGGACGTAGACGAGACCGGTACGGACTTCGGATACGACGACCAGCCCACTGGCGTCTCCGGACCCCTGCCCCCTGCGGAGGGACCCAACCCCCGCGGACGCGGGGGTTCGCGGAGCGGTGGCAGCAGCCGCGGCCGGGGCTCCGGCGGCGGCAGGGGCCGCGGGTCCGGCGGGGGCGGGGGACGTCGCCGCGGCTCAGGATCGGGATCGGGCGGAGGCAGGCGCAGGTCGTCCGGCGGCAGCAGCGCCGCGCTGCAGTCGCCCGCCGCGCGCATCACCATGGCGGTGGGGGGCGCGCTCGTGCTCATCGTCGTCCTGGTGCTTGTGGTGCGCGGCTGCCAGCGCAGCGCGCTGGAGGACTCCTACCGGTCGTACATGGGCGATGTCACCACCATCGTCACGGCGTCGGGCAAGGAGTCCGACTCGCTGCAGGAGATCCTCCAGAACAAGAACGGCGCCAAGGCGCCCGAGCTCCAGGTGCAGGTGCGGGATCTGGCCGGCAAGGCCGAGGGCCTCGTGGGCCAGGCCGAGGCGCTGTCGTCGCCCGACTCGCTCACCGCCGCAAACCAGAGCCTGGTCACGGCACTGCAGTACCGGGTGACGGGCCTGAAGGCGCTTGCCGATTCCCTGCCGTCGGTCGTGGACTCCAAGAACCGCGCGTACGCGTCCGCGACCCTCGCGAGCGCCATGCAGAGGTTCCTGGCGAGTGACGTCATCTACCAGGACTCCTTCGTGGGCCCGTCCAAGCGGGCGCTTGCCGACGCCGGCATCACCGGCGTGCAGGTCCCCGACCGGCAGTTCTTCCTGTCGGGCGTGCGCGCCGACCAGGCGTCTCCCACCGGCGCCGCCCAGTTGATCCCGGCGCTGCAGCGCACCGGGACGGCCGATTCCGCAACGGGCACCACCGGCGTGCTGCGCGGCACGGGCATCGCGGGCGTGCAGGCGCTGCCGCAGGGCGTCGAGCTGCAGGCGGGCAGCGACACCGAGATCCAGGCGTCCGACAAGCTCGAGTGGCAGGTGACGGTCGAGAACTCCGGCGATGCGACCGAGACGAACGTGGTGGTGCGCGCCACCTTCGCGAGCGACGCGGCGCCGAAGGATGCCCAGACGGTCGAGAAGGAGATCGCCTCCATCGAACCCGGCCAGCAGCAGTCGGTCACGCTCCCCGGGCCGAAGAGCCCGACCTTCGGCGAGGCCTCGGTGCTGAAGGTGGAGGTCGTGCCGGTGCCCGGCGAGGAGAAGACCGACAACAA
>CAZPAT010000029.1:0-12878 GCA_964584485.1 uncultured Bifidobacterium sp. | reverse complement strand
CGCGTCCCCGGATCAGGAGAACGTCATGGCCGATGGCTACACGCACGTCCACGCCGCTGATGTCGAGCGCAGGGAGCGGAAGGGCGGCGGCCCCTCCTCGCAGGACTTCGCCGGCTCCACCGGCTGCGAGCACATGACCTGCCGCGTGTGGATCTTCCATCCCGGGGACCAGATGGCCTATCACCGGCATCACGAGCAGGAGGAGATGTACCACCTGATCGCGGGCGGGCCCCAGGAGATGCTGATCGAGGGCGAGGTGGTGGTGATCGCGGACCAGGACTGGATCCGCGTGGGCAAGGACACCACCCGCCGCATCCAGAACAACAGCGACCGCGACGCCACCTGGCTCGTGATCGGTGCCCCCCCGGGAACGGGCATCACGGATGGCATCCGCATCAACCCGGAGACCGGCGAGGAGATTCCCCGCACCTGATGGCGCAGGCGTACGACGCCATCGTCTGCGGCGGGTCGTTCGGGGGGCTGGCCGCCGCCCAGCAGATCGGCGGCCGCGTGCTGGTGATCGACAGCCTGGAGATCGGCGACGGGGAGACGTCGGCATCGGCGGTGCCCCTCGCCTGCCTCGAGAACCTGCGGATGACCCACGTCATCGATCAGGTGCACGACGACATCATCATCCACACCCGGCGCCGCTCGCAGGTGCTGCGGTTCTTCCCGTTCTGCACCTTCGACTACCGGCGCTTCTGCGAGGACCTGTTCGACCGCACCGGCGCCGATTTCCTGCGCGCGCGCATCACCGGTGCGGGGGCGGGGCGCGTGGAGACCACGGAGGGCGCCTTCGAGGCACCGGTGGTGGTGGACGCCGCGGGGTGGCGCACGGCGGCTCCGCGGGATCGCCGCCGTGCGGCGCGGGCACCCCGGAAGAGCTTCGGCATCGAGGCGCGGCAGCCGTTCCGTGGCGAGGGTTTGCACTTCTACGTGGGTCCGAGCCGGGGCACCCGGCGCTTCTACTGGGCCTTCCCTGCGGGCGATCACCTGCGCGCAGGGCTTGCCACCTACACCGGCGAGTCCGACCTGTCGGACGACCTCCGCGCCTTCTGCGAAGACCTGCACCTCGGCGAGCCGGGCCCGGTGCATGGCGGGTTCTTCACATCGGTGCTGATCGATCCGGTGCGCGACGGCATGTTCCTCGTGGGCGACTCGGCGGGCATGTGCCTGCCGGTGTCCGGCGAGGGCATCCGCCCGGCCCTCGTGTTCGGCCAGGTGGCCGGTCGGCTGGCCGAGCGCGTGAGGGCGGGGGAGATGCCGCTGGGCGAGGCGCTCGCGGCCTATCGCGCGGCCGTGGCATCCCGCGCGCGCGGCTACCGCATCCTCGAGCGGCTGCAGACGGCCCTGGATGTGCTGCCGGACCCGTTGTTCGCGACCTTCGCGCGCGTGGTGGCGAGCCGGCGCGTGCTGCCGTGGGCGGTCCGCGCGTACTGGAACGTCGCGAGCCCCGACCTCCTGACGGCCGGCCGCGCGCGCGAGCCGCTGCCCGCGGCCGCCGTTCCGGCCTGAGCCGCCCCGCGGGAACAGCCGCCCCTATACTGCCGCCCGTGCTCGGAGCCGTCCTCACCGCGGCCGTCACGCCCTTCGATGAATCGGGGGGCGTCGACGAGGCCGCCTATCGCGCGCTGGTGCGTCGCCTGCTCGACTCCGGGTCGGATGGGGTCGTGGTGGCCGGGACCACGGGTGAGGCCTCGACGCTCAGCGATGTCGAGCGCATCGCGCTGTTCGAGGCCACGCGCGAGGAGACGCGCGGGCGCGGCACCATGGTGGCCGGCACGGGCAGCAATGACACGGCGCACTCGGTGCACCTGACCCAGGTCGCGGCCGAGCTCGGCGCCGATGCGGTACTGGTGGTGACCCCGTACTACAACAAGCCCCCCGCGGAGGGCATCCGCCGCCACGTGGCGGCGATCGCTGAGGTCGGGGTGCCCGTCGTGCTCTACAACATCCCCGGTCGCACGGCGCTGAACATGGAGCCCGCGCTCATCGCCGAGCTCGCCGCGATCCCCGGTGTCGTCGCGCTGAAGCAGGCGAACGACGACCTGTCGCAGTTGGAGCAGGTCATGGATGCCTGCGAACTCGCCATCTACGCGGGCAACGACGACATGCTGATGCCGGTCCTCGAGATGGGCGGGACGGGCGTGATCTCGGTTGCGTCGCACCTCGTGGGTGATGCGATGCAGCAGATGGTGGCGCTCGCGGCCGCCGGGGACCTCGACGGCGCGCGGGAGATCGACGCCTCGCTTGCCACGCTGTGGTCCGGGCTGTTCGAGGTGACCAACCCCATCCTCATCAAGGCGGCGCTCGCCATGTGCGGGATGATCCCAACAGACCACCTGCGCCTCCCGTTGGTTCCGGCCACTGCGGGTGAGCGCGAGCGGCTTGCCGCGATGCTCGGCGACCACCACATCACCGGAGGCTCATGAGCGAGACCGGCACCATCCGCATCATCCCCCTCGGGGGCGTGGGCGAGATCGGCAAGAACCTGTACGTGGTCGAGTACGACGGCCGGATGGTCGTCATCGACTGCGGCGTCACGTTTCCCACGCCCGACCAGCTGGGCGTGGACCTGGTGCTGCCGGACATGACCTACCTGGCGGAGAACGCCTCGCGCATCGACGCCCTGATCCTCACGCATGGGCACGAGGATCACATCGGCGCCGTGCCCTGGTTCCTGCGCGAGGTCGGTCCGGTGCCGATCCTCGGCACCCGGTTCACCCTCGCGCTGGTCCGCGGAAAGCTGGATGAGCACCGCCTGCTCGGGGATGCCGAGCTCATCGAGGTCGCGGCGGGCGACCCACCACGACGGGTGGGCCCGTTCGAGGCCGAGTTCCTGCGCGTGACCCACTCGATCCCCGACTGCGTTGCCGTGGCCCTGCACTCGCCCGCCGGCACGGTGCTGCACACGGGCGACTTCAAGTTCGACCACCTGCCGATCGGTGGCCCCGCCGCGCGCAGTGATGTCCCCGGCCTGGCCCGGCTGGGTGATCGCGGCGTGCTGGTGATGCTGGGCGACTCGACGAACGCGGATGTGCCGGTCTCGGGCAAGCGGGCGGAGGAGGCCGTGGGCCCGGCGCTCGCCAGCCTGTTCGCCACCTCCCCCGGTCGGGTGATCGTGACCACCTTCTCGTCGCAGGTCGACCGCATGCAGCAGGTGGTGGATGCCGCCTACCGCGATGGCCGGGTGGTGGCCGTGATCGGTCGCTCGATGGTCCGCAACGTCAACGTTGCCCGTAACCTCGGCTACCTGAAGGCCCCGGACGGCGTGATCATCTCCGACAAGGAGATCGACCGGATCCCCGACGACGAACTGGTCATCCTGACCACCGGCAGCCAGGGCGAGCCGATGTCGGCGCTCCGTCGCATGGCGAATCACGCGCACCCCCGGGTGACGATCCGGCCCGGCGACACGGTCGTCTACAGCTCGCGGCGCATCCCCGGGAATGAGCTTGCGATCGACGAGACCATCAACCGCCTCGTTGCCGCCGGTGCCCGTGTGGTGACGCCGGATGACCGTTCGGACATCCACGCATCGGGCCACGCCGTCCGGGATGAGCTGGCATGGATGCTGCAGCTGGTCCGCCCGCGCTTCTTCGCACCGATCCACGGCGAGGCACGACACCAGGTGGCGCACGCCGACCTCGCCACGAAGCTGGGCATCCCCGAGCGCAGCGTCATCCTCGAGAACGGTGACGTGATGGAGGTGTCCGACGAGGGGGCGCTGATCAGCGGGCGCGTGCCGTCGGGCATCACGTACGTCGATTCCTACGGTGTGGCCGACGTGGGAGAGGGCGTGCTGCGCGACCGCCGGCACATGTCCGAGGACGGCCTGGTCCTCATCGTGGTGCAGGTGGATGCGCACGACGGCACCATCGAGGGCACCCCCGACATTGTCACGCGCGGCTTCGGCGGGGCGGAGGATGACGCCATGATCGATGCCATCCGCGATCGGGTGGCAGAGAGCATCGCCGAGTCGTCCGAGGAGCGCGTGCATGAGATCGACGTCCTGCAGAAGCAGCTGCACGATGCCGTGGCGTCGCTCATCAACCGGAAGTCGCGCCAGCGCCCGGTGATCCTGCCGGTGGTCGTCGAGGTCTAGGCAGGAACGCGGGTTCGCGGGGCCAACTAGGTCTCGTATGCCCGCGACTGCCTCGAAGGCCCGCACGCGCTCCGGGTCCCGCAAGGGATCGTCGTCGCGGCGTGCGTCGCCCCCGTCCCGGCGCCCGGGTGGCGGGTACCGCGAGATCGGCGGCCTCGCGCTCATCGCCCTTGGGGGGTTCCTCGGTGCGGTTGTGTTCGCCGGGGTGCGCGGCGGGATGTTCGGCCAGTACCTCGAGGAGTTCATACGGGTATTCGTGGGTCGCGGCGTGGGCCTTGCGCCCCTCGTGATGGTCGCGATCGGAATCCATCTCATCGTCCGCATCCCCGTCTTCGACTCCACCCCGTTCCGGATCGGCGCGCTGCTGGCCGGTTTGGCGATCGTCCTGGGCCTGGCGTCCGGGCTGTTCGGCGAGGGCATGGCCACCACCGTGGGCACGTTCGACATGGATGAGATGCAGGCCACCGGCGGGGTGTTCGGCGCGGCCCTGTGGTGGGCCGCGGACAGCACCATCGGCGCGGCGGGCGCGAACATCCTCACGGTGCTCGGCATCGCGGCCGGCATGGTGCTGATGAGCGGCGCATCGCTGGGCGAGGCGCTGCGCGGATCCGGTCGTGGAGTGCAGGCGGCCGGGGTCGCGGTGGGGCGCGGCGTGGCGACCGCGACCGGCACCGCCGTGCGCGGCAGCCGCCGCGCGGGCGAGGAGGCCCGGGCGATCGCCCGCACCGTCGCCGCACCCAGCACACGGCGCGACCCGGGCATCGAGCCCGTGGACGGGGCGGACAGCTTTCCGGACATCTTCGGCGAGGAGGGCAGTCTTCCGCCCAGCCCGGCGCTGGCGGGCCGTCCCGCCCCGGACGGCGTGGAGGGTGTGGACGACGACGGCGGGGCAGCCGACCTCTTCCCCGACGGCGACGCACACGACGTGCTGAGCGATCCCCTTGACGGGGCGGGGTCCGACACCGAGGGGGACCCGTTCACCCCTGTGGAGGTGCCCGCCACCGGGTCCGGCGACGGGGCATCAGGCGATGTGGCACCGGATGAGGATGTGCATGGTGGTGCGGGCGGCGCGCCGCGCGGCGGCTGGCGCACCCCGCCGCGCAAGTCCCTGCGCACGTCGGGCCGGGTGTCGCGGATGCCGGTGGCGCAGGTGCGCGATACCTCCCGGCGACTCGTCGAGGCGCTGGCGGAGTTCGGGGTGGAGGCCGAGATGGTGGACGCCGTTTCGGGGCCGCGCGTGACACGGTATGAACTGCGGCTTGCACCGGGCACGAAGGTGTCGAAGGTGTCGAACCTGCGCGATGACCTGGCGTACGCGCTCGCGGCCACCGATGAGCTCAGGATCCTCGCCCCGATCCCCGGCAAGCAGGCGGTGGGCGTGGAGGTCCCCAATCCCGATGCCAGCATGGTCACGCTGGGCGACGTGTGGCGGGACTTCCCCGAGGGCACGGGCCCCCTGGCCGCGTGGCTCGGGCTGGACATCGGCGGGAAGGCCGTCTACCTCGACATCGCCCGGATGCCGCACCTGCTGATCGCCGGGTCGACGGGCACCGGCAAGAGCGTGTGCCTCAACGGGCTCCTGGCGTCGATCCTGCTGCGCGCAACGCCCGATCAGCTGCGCCTCGTCATGATCGACCCGAAGAAGGTGGAGCTCAACCATTACGAGGGGATTCCGCACCTCCTCACGCCCGTCGTGACGAACATGAAGAACGCCACGGCCGTGCTGGCGAACATCGTGCGGGAGATGGAGTCGCGCTACGAGATCATGGGGGCGGCCCGCGCGCGAAACCTGACCGACTGGAACGCCATCCGGCGCGACCAGGGGCTGTCGGAGATCCCGCACATCCTGGTAGTGATCGACGAACTCGCGGACCTCATGATGGTGGCCCCCGGCGAGGTGGAGGACGCCATCATCCGGATTGCCCAGAAGGCGCGTGCCGTGGGGATCCACCTTGTCCTGGCCACCCAGAGGCCGTCCGTCGATGTGATCACCGGGATGATCAAGGCCAATGTGCCGTCGCGCATCGCGTTCGCCGTCTCGTCCCAGGTCGACTCCCGCGTGGTGCTGGATTCCGGGGGCGCGGAGAGCCTGCTGGGGAACGGCGACATGCTGTTCCGGCCGGTGGGCACGTCCCGTCTGCAGCGCCTGCAGGGCGCCTACGTGGGCGAGGACGAGATCCTGGCCGTCACGGACCACTGGAGGCGTCAGGGCGCGCCGGAGATGCGCGAGGACCTGCTGGAGCGCGCCGAGCCCTCCGAGCCCGAGGTGGATGCGGGGGGTGATGAGATGCTGCGCACTGCCGTGGAGACCGTGGTGCAGCAGGGAACGGCCTCCGTGTCGCTGCTGCAGCGCCGGCTCGGGGTGGGCTACGCGCGGGCGGGCCGACTGGTCGATTCACTCGAGCGTCTGGGGGTCATCTCCGGCCACGAGGGGTCGAAGCCCCGCACGGTGCTGATCGGCGAGGCCGAGATCCCCCGGGTGCTGGGCATCGCCGCCGTCGACGCCGACGACGACCCGGACGCCTAGCCCGGCGCGCGCCATCTCACCGGCGCGCGGGCCCGCCCGCGCTCCGCGCGCCGGTGATAGCGTCGGGATACGTTCGAGATCGGCAACAGCCTTCGCGAGGCCCGCGTACGGCAGGGCATCGACTACCCCACGGCGGAGGCCGGGACACGCATCCGTTCCCGGTACCTGCGCGCAATGGAGGAGGAGCAGTTCGACCTGCTCCCGGACCCCTCCTACGTACGCGGCTTCCTGCGCGCCTACGCGAACTACCTGGGCCTCGATGCGGACCTGGTGCTGGACGAGTACGACTCCCGCTTCGGTGAGTTCTCCGCCGACGCGGATACCTCGCGTCGCGGGCGGCGGCGCGGCGCGGCGGGTCCGCGCCGCCGGGAGGCGCAGCTGCTGTGGCTCGCGATCGGCGGGGTGACGGGCGTGGCCCTCCTGGCCTGGCTCGGCGTGGGCGGCGGGGAATCCCCCGAGGGGGTGCCGACCACCACGACGCCGACCACCCAGTCCACGCCCACGACCGCCACTGCTCCGCAGCCACCGGTGGAGGTGGGCTTCCGCGGCGAGGGATCGAGGGGCAGCTACCTCGAGGTGCGACGGGGTTCGGAGGACGGTCCCACCCTGTACAGCGGCGTGCTCGTGCCGGGTGCTTCCCGCACGTTCCCGGTGGCCGAGTCCGCATGGGTGCGCATCGGTGCACCGAAGGCGATCGGCGTCACCATCGACGGAGAGCCCGTGCAGATCACGGGCGGCACGGGGACGTTCCTCATCACGCGCACCGGCGTCGAGCGACTGCCCGCGGGCTGAGCCGTGCGCGCGGCGGTGGTGGTGACCGGCACGGAGGTGCTGGAGGGCCGGGTCCGCGATGAGAACGGCGCGATGATCGGGGCCGACCTGGCGGCAGCCGGCGTATCCCTGACCCGCACGATCGTGGTAGGGGATGGCCTCGACGACATCCGGGATGCCGTCGGGCTGGCCATCTCGGCGGGCGTCGACCTGGTGGTGGTGACCGGTGGCCTCGGCCCCACGCACGACGACCGCACCATGGAGGCGGTGGCGCGCGCGTCGGGCAGGGCCCTGGTGGAGGACCCCGCGGCCCTCGCGCTCGTCCGGGCCGCACTCGAGCGGGTGCCCGTCCGCGGGCCCCACGCGGCCCGGGAGCGCGGGGCCCGTAAGCAGGCCCAGGTCCCCGAGGGGGCAGTGGTCCTGCCCCCGGCGGGGACGGCCCCGGGGGCGGTGGTGGATGCCGGGGGCCGCGTCGTGGTGGTGCTGCCCGGCCCGCCGTGGGAGTGCCGGGCAGCATGGGAGGAGGCCCGCCGGGTGCCCGCGGTTGCCCGGGTGCTGGAGGCCGGGGGCGGGGGCGCGCCGCGCGCGTTGCGGCTGGCGGGGGTGGTGGAGTCCGAGTTCATGCAGGTGGTGGACGAGTCCGATCCGGAGGGCCGCGGCCTGGTGGTGGGTGTGTGCGCGCAGCCGGGTGAACTCGAGGTGACCCTCCGGCCGCCGGGGGCGGAGGCCGATGCCTTCACCGCCCTGCTCGACGCACGCTTCCCCGGTGCGATCTTCTCCCGCGACGGGGCAACGGTGGAGGAGGTGGTGGGCCGGCTCCTCGCGGAACGCGAACAGGCCATGGCGACCGCGGAGTCGTGCACCGGCGGCATGATCGGCGCGCGCCTCACGGGCGTGGCCGGGGCGAGCGCGTGGTTCCGGGGTGGGGTGGTCTCGTACTCGGACGATGCCAAGCGCGCAGTGCTGGGTGTCCCGTGGGAGATGCTGGATGCGCATGGGGCGGTGTCCGGTCCCGTGGCCCGGCAGATGGCTCGTGGCGCGCGCGCAGCGCTCGACGCGCACTGGGCCGTCGCCGTCACCGGCATCGCAGGACCGGGCGGCGCGACGCCGCAGAAGCCGGTTGGCCTGGTGTTCGTGTGCGTGGCGGGCCCCGGGCACGAGGAGGTGCGGGAGCTGCGGCTGCACGGTGACCGCGAGCGCATCCGCACGAGGGCGGCCACCATCGCCCTGCACCTCGTCCGCCAGGCGCTGGCCGCCTGACACGGCCCCGCGCGCGAATGCGCACCGGTGCGCATTCGCGGGGCATGCGCGGCTCCTACTGTCCGCATGGGGGGAAGGAGCATCCGGACCGTGTGCGAACATGTGTTCCATACGACCGGGCGGCGACCTAGACTCCGCCCGGGTACCGAGATGACGCAAGGGGCGCCGGCAGGCGCGCGACAGGGGGGCACCGTGGAGAAGTCCGAGGCACTGGGATCGGCGGTCGCGCAGATCGAGAAGCAGTTCGGCAAGGGCGCGATCATGCGGATGGGCGACATGCCGCAGACCGACATCGACTACGTGCCCACGGGCGCGCTGCCCCTGGACATCGCCCTGGGCATCGGGGGCCTTCCGCGCGGCCGCATCGTCGAGATCTTCGGCCCGGAGGCATCGGGCAAGACCACCCTGCTGTACCACGTGATGGCGCAGGCCCAGCGTCGCGGCGGGCTGGCCGCCTTCATCGACGCCGAGCACTCACTCGACCCCGCCTATGCCCGGCGCATCGGCGTGAACACGGATGAGCTCCTGGTGTCGCAGCCCGACCATGGCGAGCAGGCGCTGGAGATCGCCGACCTGCTGGTGCGCTCCGGCTCGCTGGACGTGGTGGCGATCGACTCGGTGGCCGCCCTGGTGCCCAAGGCTGAGATCGAGGGCGAGATGGGCGACACCCATGTGGGCCTCCAGGCGCGACTGATGAGCCAGGCGCTCCGCAAGCTGGCGGGCACGCTGAACCGCGCCGGCACCATCTGCGTGTTCACCAACCAGCTCCGCGAGAAGATCGGCGTGATGTTCGGCTCGCCCGAGACCACGCCGGGTGGCCGCGCCCTGAAGTTCTATTCCTCGGTGCGCCTGGACGTCCGGCGCATCGAGAACCTGAAGGAGGGCGCCGAGGTCATCGGCAGCCGCGCCCGCGTGAAGGTGGTGAAGAACAAGGTGGCGCCGCCGTTCCGGCAGGCGGAGTTCGACATCCTCTACGGCGAGGGCGTCTCCCGCGAGGGCTGCCTGCTGGACCTCGGCATCGAGCACGACATCGTCACGAAGAGCGGTGCGTACTACTCGTTCGGCGATGACCGGCTGGGCCAGGGTCGCAACGCGGCGCGGGCGTTCCTGCTGGAGCACACCGACATCGCGGACGAGATCGAGCGGCGCATCCGCGAGGCCGCCGGCGTGATGCCGCAGGATGGCCTGGTGGTGGACCCGGAGACCGGTGAGGTGCTGGAGGTGGCGGGCGGCACGGAAGACGCGGCAGCAGAGGTGAAGGCGGCGTAGGACACCGCGCCGGCCCCGCGCCCGTCGGCGACGCCGCGGGCGCGGGGCTACGATGGCGGCCATGCCCCGGTACCACCTGACCACCTTCGGGTGCCAGATGAACGCGCATGACTCCGAGCGGATGCGTGGATTGCTCGGCTCCCTCGGCTACCACGAGAGCCCGGATCGCGATGGCGCGGACCTGATCGTGTTCAACACGTGCACGATCCGTGGCTCGGCGGATGAGCGCTTCATGGGCAACCTTGGCGACGCCCGGCGCATCAAGCGCGAGCGGCCCGACGTGGTGGTGGCCGTGGGCGGATGCTGGGCCCAGAGCCAGAAGGAGTCGGTGTTCCGCGACTTCCCCTTCGTGGACATCGCGTTCGGTCCCGGCGAGGTGAACCGCCTTGGCGAGCTGCTCGCGCGCGAGCGCCTGCAGGCGGTGGGCGCATTCACGTTCGACGGGCGGTTCAGCGGGGACCTGCCGTCGCTGCGCGAGCGGCCGCATCAGGCGTGGGTCCAGATCTCGGTGGGCTGCAACTGCGTGTGCTCGTACTGCATCGTCCCCTCGGTGCGCGGTCGCGAGAGCAGCCGCCCGCCACAGGCGATCCTGCAGGAGGTCGCGGCGCAGGCCGATGACGGGGTGGTCGAGGTCACCCTGCTCGGCCAGAACGTGAACTCCTATGGCCGGGACCTTCCCGCCGATGCGCGGATGGGTTTCGCGGAACTGCTCACGGCGGTCGCGGCAGTCCCGGGAATCCGGCGCGTCCGGTACACGAGCCCCCACCCCAAGGACATCCGCGCGGACGTGATCGCCGTCCACCGCGACGTCCCCGAGGTGTGCGCCCACATCCACCTGCCCGCGCAGTCCGGGTCCACCCGGGTGCTGAAGGCCATGCGCCGTACCTATGATCGCCAGCGTTACCTCGACCTGGTCGGGCGCATCCGTGAGGCGGTCCCGGACATCGCGCTGACCACCGACCTGATCGTCGGCTTCCCCGGCGAGTCGGACGCCGACTTCGCGGACACCGAGGCTCTGGTGCGCGAGGTGGGGTACGACGGGGCCTACACGTTCGTCTACTCGGCCCGCCCGGGCACCGAGGCGGGTGAGCATCTGGCGGACGACGTGCCGCCCGAGGTGAAGTCCGCGCGCATCGCGCGACTCATCGAGGCGGTGCAGGCCACTGCGCGCGAGCGCCTGGCGCGGCACGTCGGGCGGGTGGCAGACGTCCTGGTGGAGGGCCCCTCGCGCACCGATCCGTCGCGGATGAGCGGTCGCTCCTCGCACAACGTGACGGTCAACTTCGACGGGGCGGCGGAGGCCGGCACGATCGTGCCGGTAATGATCGACGCGGCGACGTCCACGACGCTGGCAGGGCATCGGGTGGCGGTGCCGCAGCCGGCGGGGGCCGCCTGAGTACCCCCGCGGAGGTGCTGGCCCTGTTCGGGCCCACCGCATGCGGGAAGAGCGCCGTGGCGCACGCGCTGGCGGGGGAACTTGGCGGTGAGGTCCTCGTGGCCGATCCGTTCCAGCGCTACCGCGGCCTGGAGGTGGCGGCGGACTCGCCCGGCCCCGCGGCGCGGTCGGAGGTGGCCTACCACTTCGTGGGCGACCTGCAATTGCACGAGGATTCCCGCGCGGGGGGCTTTGCCCAGTCGGCCCATGCGGTGGTCGACGAGCTCCTGGAGCGAGGGCGCGTGCCGATCATCGCCGGGGGCACGGGGCTGTACCTGAGGGCGGCCACATGTGACCTCGACATGCGTCCGCCACCCGACGCCGCAGTGCGGGAATGGGCCGAGGCGCTTGCGGCGGATCCGGCTGCCGCCATGGAGGAACTCCGCCGCCTCGCACCGGGGGTCGCCGCGGCCACCGACCCCGCGAACCCGCGGCGCCTGGCGCGCGCGCTGGAGCGAGCGCATTCCGGGGAGGCGGGGGGTGGCGACATCTGGGCTGCGGCGCATCGGCGTCCGACGCTCGTCGTCGGGCTCGATCGCCCGCGTGAGGTACTGCACCGGCTCATCTCCCTGCGCGTGCGGAGGGAGATGGAGGACGGCCTCATCGATGAGTTGACGGCCGCGGCATCACGTCCGGACCTTGCCCGCGGGCCGGCGCAGGTGATCGGGATGACGGAGGCCCGGGCGGTCGCGGCGGGGGACATGGACATGGCGGGGTTCGAGCAGGCCGTGAACGTCCGGACCCGGCGGCTCGCGCGCATGCAGGGCACGTGGATGCGCAGGATGTCCCCGGACCTCCTCATCGACCTGGGCGACGGGCCGCCGGAGGTCGCCGTGGCAGCCATCGTGGGCGCATGGCGGCGCGCCCGCGAGGGCGTCGGATAGCCTGCGGCACCGTGCACGAGGGAATCGCGTTCGAGAAGTGGCAGGGACTCGGCAACCACTACGTGGTGACCGAGTCGGCGGCGTGGCCGTTTCCCATCACCGCTGCGCGGGCGCGCGTGGTCTGCGACCGGAACTTCGGGGTGGGGTCGGATGGAATCCTCGAGGTGCGCATGGACGGGCCGGTGCCCGAGATGCGGGTGTGGAATCCGGACGGCAGCATGGCGGAGAACTGCGGCAACGGCATCCGCATGGTGGCCCGGTACCTGGACGGGCGCGGCGCGCTGCCGGCCGACGGGCGCATCCTCACCGGGGCCGGCGAGCTGCGCGTGGCCGTGGACGGGTCGATGGTGTCCGTGGACATGGGGCAGGCGCGGTTCCCCGCCGGGGAGGCGGATGAGGCCCTCGATACCCCCGCGGGCAGCGTGACGCTCGCCGAGGTCTCGATGGGCAATCCGCACGCCGTGATCCGTCACGACGACCCGGACGCCGCGGTCGCGACCATCGGACCCGCGGTGGAAGTGGCCGACCGTTTCCCGCAGCGCACCAACGTGGAGTTCATCCGCCGCGATGGTCCGTCGGAGATCACCATGCGGGTATGGGAGCGCGGCGCCGGCGTGACGATGGCCT
>CAZPAT010000028.1:0-13006 GCA_964584485.1 uncultured Bifidobacterium sp. | reverse complement strand
ACCAGGTGCGCCGCGGTGATGTGGTTGGCCACGAACCCGCAGCCCTCCGCGGGGCATGGCCACGGATCGGTGGCGATGCAGTACCAGCCCTCGAGGTCCTCGCCCGAGTCGTCGGTCCACAGGTGCTCCTCGACGTCCGTCGACTGGTCCGGGGCGTCGATCACTCCCACCCCGGGCCCCGTCGCGGGGTCGATGCGTCGGTCCTGGTCGCTCATGATGGCCAGCGTACCGTGACGGGACGTGGGCCGCGCCGACGGTCATGCGGGGAGGCCGGGCTTTGGTAGCGTGCCGCCGCACGCGAGGGGCCTACTGAGCATGCCGGCGACCCGAGGGAGGCGCGCGTGAGCAGCGGCACCGACGCTGCCGGAGCAGCACGGAGGACCGACTCCGGAATCGATATCGAGCCCGTCTACCACGCATCGGACGTGGACGCGCTCGACCTGGGCTCCGCCCTGGGCGAGCCCGGGGAATTCCCCTTCACGCGCGGGCCGTACCGCACGATGTACCGCGAGAAGCCGTGGACCATGCGGCAGTACGCGGGCTTCGCGACCGCCGAGGAGACCAACGCGCGGTTCCGGTACCTCCTGGCCAACGGCGCGCCCGGCCTGTCGATGGCCTTCGACCTCCCGACCCAACTGGGGATGGACTCCGACGACCCGCGTGCCCTCGGCGAGGTCGGCCGCGTGGGCGTGGCCATCGACTCGCTGGACGACATGCTGCGGGTGTTCGACGGCATCCCGCTCGACGAGGTCTCGACGAGCATGACCATCAACGCGCCGGCGGCGGTGCTGCTGCTGCTGTACCGGCTGGTGGGCGAGTCGCAGGGCGTGGCGGCCGACCAGCTGCGCGGCACGATCCAGAACGACGTGCTGAAGGAGTACATCGCCCGCGGCAACTACATCTTCCCGCCGCACCAGAGCATGCGGCTCACCACCGACACCTTCGCGTACTGCGCGGCCGAGATGCCGCGCTTCAACACCATCTCGATCAGCGGCTACCACATCCGCGAGGCCGGCTCGACGGCGGTGCAGGAGGTGGCCTTCACGCTGGCCGACGGCATCGCGTACGTGCAGGCGGCGGTGGATGCCGGGCTGGACGTGGACCGCTTCGCACCACGGCTGTCGTTCTTCTTCAACGCCCACTCCAACTTCATGGAGGAGATCGCCAAGTTCCGCGCGGCACGCACGCTGTGGGCGCAGATCATGCGCGAGCGGTTCGGCGCCGCCGACCCGAAGTCCATGGCGCTGCGTTTCCATGCCCAGACCGGTGGCAGCACGCTCACGGCCCAGCAGCCCGACAACAACGTGGTGCGGGTGGCCCTGCAGGTGCTGTCGGCCGCGCTCGGCGGCGCGCAGTCCATCCATGCGAACGGCTTCGACGAGGCGCTGGCCCTGCCCACCGAGCACTCGGCCAAGCTGGCCCTGCGCACGCAGCAGGTGATCGCCGAGGAGACCGGCATCACCGACAGCGTCGACCCGATGGCCGGCGGATGGATGGTGGAGTCGCTCACCGCCGAGATCGGGGACCGTGCCCGCGAGCTCATCGCGCGCATCGACGAGCGCGGCGGGGCCGTGGACGGCATCGCCTTCATGCGCGAGGAGATCGCCGACGCCGCATACCGCTGGCACACGGCCATGGAGAGCGGCGAGCGGAAGGTGGTGGGCATCAACGTGCAGGCGGAACCCGAGGAGACCGAGATCGACATCCTCAAGATCGACCCGGCGGTGGAGCGTGCCCAGGTGCAGCGGCTCGCCGACCTTCGCGCCACGCGCGATGAGGCCGACGTGCGCGCGGCCCTCGATGCCGTGCGCAGCGCCGCCCGGGGCACCGACAACCTGCTGCCCCCCATGCACCGCGCCCTCGGCGCCCGGGCCACGATCGGCGAGGTGTGCGGGGTGCTCCGCGAGGAGTTCGGCGAGTACGACCGCATGATCGCGGGTGCGGGATGAGCACCTCCGACGCGGAGAAGCGGCTGGACGACCTGCGCGCCGAGGCCATGAACCCGTCCGGCGACGCCGCGGTGGAGCGCCAGCACGCCCGTGGCAAGCTGACGGCACGCGAGCGGATCGACCTGCTGCTCGACCCGGGCTCGTTCGTGGAATTGGACATGTTCACGCGCCACCGCGCCACCGGGTTCGGCCTGGAGGACAACCGCCCGTGGGGCGACGGGGTCATCACGGGGCACGGCACCGTGGACGGCCGGCAGGTGTTCGTGTTCAGCCAGGACTTCACGGTGTTCGGCGGCAGCCTCGGAGAGGTCTTCGCCGAGAAGATCTGCAAGGTCATGGACCTCGCCGTGCGCATGGGCTGCCCGGTCATCGGCCTGAACGACTCCGGCGGGGCCCGCATCCAGGAGGGCGTGGTGAGCCTGGGCGGGTACGCCGATATCTTCCTGCGCAACGTGCAGGCCAGCGGCGTGATCCCGCAGATCTCGGTCGTGCTCGGCCCGTGTGCCGGCGGGGCCGTGTACAGCCCCGCCATCACCGATTTCATCTTCATGGTGAAGCAGACCAGCCACATGTTCATCACGGGCCCCGATGTGATCAAGACGGTCACGGGCGAGGACGTGACCATGGAGGAACTGGGCGGCGCGCTGTCGCACGCGGTCAAGTCCGGGGTGTGCCAGTTCGCGTCCGAGGACGAGGAATCGTGCATCGACGAGGTGCGCCACCTGCTCTCGTTCATCCCGCAGAACAACCTCGACTCCGCGCCGTACGAGACGCCGTCGGACGACCCGGATCGCCGTGAGCCCGAACTGCGGTCCATCGTCCCGGACAATCCGAACAAGCCGTACGACATGAAGAGCGTCATCGAGCTGGTGTTCGACGACGGCGAGTTCATGGAGGTCGCACCGCTCTACGCGCAGAACCTGGTGATCGGATTCGCCCGCCTGAACGGCCACTCGGTGGGCGTGGTGGGAAACCAGCCCAAGGCGCTCGCCGGGGTGCTGGACATCGACGCCTCGATCAAGGGCGCGCGGTTCATCCGCTTCTGCGATGCCTTCAACATCCCCGTGATCTCGTTCGTGGACGTGCCCGGATTCCTGCCCGGAACCAGCCAGGAGTACGGCGGCATCATCCTGCACGGCGCCAAGCTGCTGTACGCCTATGCCGAGGCCACGGTGCCGAAGATCACCGTGATCACGCGCAAGGCCTACGGGGGCGCGTACGACGTGATGAACAGCAAGCACCTGGGTGCCGACTTCAACGCCGCGTGGCCATCGGCGGAGATCGCCGTCATGGGCGCCGACGGCGCGGTGAACATCATCCACCGCAGCGAGCTGAAGCGCGTGGCCGAGGAGGGGGGCGACGTGGACGCCCGCCGCACCGAGATGGTGGATGAGTACAAGGCGCGGTTCGCCAACCCGTATCAGGCCGCCGAGCGCGGCTACGTGGACGACGTGATCCAGCCCGAGGACACGCGCCCGTGGCTGGTGAAGGCACTCGAGGTGTCACTGACCAAGCGCGTGGACGGACCGCGGCGCAAGCACGGGAACATCCCGCTGTGATGCCGGCCCTCGCCATCTCCCCCATGCCGTCCCCCGAGGAGGCCGCCGCCATCACTGCCGCGGTCACCGCGGTCATCGCCGCCGCCCGCGGCAGCGACACCGACCCGCTCCCCGCCGCATACCGGTCGATGTGGCGGCGCGCGGCCATCCGCGAGGGCGCGGGCCTGCCCGCCGATCAGATGAGGAGTCGTTGATGTTCGAGGCGGTGCTGGTCGCCAACCGTGGCGAGATCGCGATCCGGGTGATGCGCACGCTGCGCGAGATGGGAATCCGCTCGGTGGCCGTGTACTCCGAGGTCGACCGCGATGCGCTGTTCGTGCAGTTCGCCGACGAGGCCCACTCGCTCGGCGCGGGCCCCGCGGCGGACACCTACCTGAACATCCCGAAGATCCTCGAGGTGGCCGCCACCTCGGGCGCGCAGGCGGTGCACCCGGGCTACGGGTTCCTGGCCGAGAACGCGCCGTTCGCGCGCGCATGCGAGGACGCCGGCGTCACCTTCATCGGCCCGCCGGCCGATGCGATCGACGCCATGGGCTCCAAGACCGCCGCCCGCGCCCTCATGGACGCCGCGGGCGTGCCGATCGTGCCGGGCGTCACCGAGGGCGTGGCCGACGTGGCCGAGGCCTCTCGAATCGCCGAGCAGATCGGGTACCCCATCGCGGTGAAGGCCGCTGCGGGTGGTGGTGGCAAGGGCTTCCGCGTGGCGCTCACCCCGGACGACCTGGAGGGCGCGTTCGAGGGGGCGCGCCGGGAGAGCGAGAAGTTCTTCGCCGACAGCACCGTGTATCTGGAGCGCTACCTCCCCGACCCCCGGCACGTGGAGATCCAGGTGCTCGCCGACGCCCACGGCACCACGCTGTGGCTGGGCGAGCGGGACTGCTCGGTGCAGCGCCGCCACCAGAAGCTGGTGGAGGAGACCCCGTCGCCCATCGTGGGCGAGGACCTGCGCCGGCGCATGGGCGAGGCCTCGGTGCGTGCGGCCGAGGCCGTGGGGTACCGGTCGGCCGGCACCCTCGAGTACCTGGTGTCGGGCGAGGAGTTCTTCTTCCTCGAGATGAATACGCGCATCCAGGTGGAACACACGGTGACCGAGATGGTCACCGGGCTCGACCTGATCCGCGAGCAGGTCCGCATCGCGGCGGGCGAGGCCATCGGCCTCGGCCAGGACGACATCCGCCCGCGCGGCCACGCCTTCGAGTGCCGGATCAACGCCGAGGACGCCGAGAAGCGGTTCCTGCCCACCCCCGGGCCGATCACCGCCTACCGGGAGCCCGCCGGCCCCGGCGTGCGCGTGGACTCCGGCGTGCAGGGCGGCTCGGTGATCAGCGACATGTACGACCCCATGGTGGCCAAGCTCATCACCTGGGACGTGGACCGCGAGCGGGCGCGCATGCGCATGCTGCGGGCACTGGAGGAGTACGTGGTGGAGGGCACCACCACCCTGATCCCCTTCCACATCTGGCTGCTGCAGCAGCAGGACTTCATCGACGGCGGTGCGTGCCACGCGGCGCTGAAGGTGATGGCCGAGGAGAACACGCCGCTGCCACCGCGTGACGGCGGGCCGCCCCCGGCGCCGGAGGCGCCCGGGGCCGAGCCCGTGGCCGAGCGCGCGATGGTCGCCGAGGTGGGCGGCCGCAGGTTCGACGTGCGCCTGTTCATCCCCGAGAAGGACCTGGGACCCGCGGGTGCCCCCGCGCCGAAGCCGAAGCGCGAGCGGCGGGCTGGTGGCCACCATGGGTCGGCCAAGGGCGGGGCCACCGGCGAGGTGCACTCGCCCATGCAGGGCACGGTGCTGAGCGTTGCCGTGGAGGCGGGCCAGGAGGTCGCAGAGGGCGACGTGATCTGCATCGTCGAGGCCATGAAGATGGAGAACGAGGTCACGGCCCACACCGGCGGCACGATCTCGGCCGTCAATGTCGAGGCCGGCCAGTCGGTGGCCGCCGACGAGGTCATCGCCGTCATCGGCTGACATGACCCGCATCGTCATGTGGGCGGGACTGCTCGGGGCCGGCCGCGCATCGGCGGGAGCCCTGGTGGATCCGGGCGAGGCGGATCGCGAGACCGTCCGGCGGGCGGTGCTGGCATGCGGCGTAGCGCTGGCCGCGGACCGGCTCGCCGCGAGCCCCGACGCCGGTCGGCGGGCGGTCGCCCGGGCGTTCGCGGCGTCGGACCCGGACGACCTCGTGGACCTGACCGGCCGCTGCGAGATCGGCGGCCTCTCGGTGCCGCCCGGGGAGGTGGCGCCACCGCCCGGTGCCGCCGTGGCCGACCTGCTGCTCCGGCCGGGCGACGACCCGGACGACGCGGAGCCCGTGATCGTGCCGGGCGACCTGCCGGCCGACCGGGCCGCGGCCCTCACCGCCGCGGCGATGGCACGCGCCCTGCCCCGCGACCCCCTGCACCTCGCCCGTACCGGCGTGGCACTGCGCCGGCTGGCACGCGAGGCAACGACGTACCCGGAGACGCTCGTGGACGTGGCGAGCGGCATCGCGGTGACGGCCCGCGACCCGGAGGATGTCCGGCTGTTCACGGGCGCGCCCGCCGCCGATTCCCCTGAGGCATCCCGATGGGAGGCCCCCGATGCCCGGACCGTCGGTATCGCCACGGGTGCGGCACTCCTGGTGGGCGCCGTCGGGACCGGTATCGCGGCGGCACTGGTGGCGGCGCTGGACCCCGCCACGGCCAACCGGACGACCGCACTCGTGGCGGGGGCGATCATCGGCGCGGCCATCGGCGCGGCCATCGCCGTGCGCCTGCTGCGCCGCTAGGACCCGGTCCCGAACAGCCGGTCGGCGTCACGCGTGATGCCATCGGAGAGCAGTACCCGGGCATCGCCGGCACCCGGCCGGGCTCCGGGCCATTCCACGCGCACGCGGCCGGCATCCTCCAACGCACCGAGCGCCGCCATCAGGGAGAGGAGGCCCGCCGGGCCCTCCTGGCCGAGGTCCGCCGCGGCAGTGACGACCGACAGCATCACATCGCCCTCCGGGGGGCGGCCGTCATCGAGCCACTGCAGGACCAGGAGCATCTCCAGGCGCGCGGCGAGGTCGGTGTCACCGGACATGCACCCGAGCGTATCCCGGCCGCCCGCCACTGCGGCATGGGTAGAGTCCCCCACCGGCCCGCGGCGGGATGACCCGTGCGCGGCCGGTCACTGACAGCGAGACAAGGGACGCGGGTGGATCTCTTCGAGTACCAGGGCAAGCAGCTGTTCGCCCGGCATGGCCTGGCCGTGCCGAGTGGCGAGATCGCTGACACGCCCGAGCAGGCGAAGGCCGCCGCCGAGGCTATCGGCGGAACGGTCGTGGTCAAGGCGCAGGTGCAGGTCGGCGGCCGCGGCAAGGCCGGCGGCATCAAGCTGGCGGCGACGCCGGACGAGGCCTACGCCGAGGCGCAGAACATCCTGGGCATGGACATCAAGGGCCACACGGTGAAGCGCGTGTGGATCGAGGCCGCCTCGGACATCAAGAAGGAGTACTACGCCTCGGTCACGTTCGACCGCTCGGCGAAGAAGCCCCTCGTGATGCTCTCGGCCATGGGCGGCATGGACATCGAGGCCGTCGCCGAGGAGCACCCCGAGGCGCTCGCCCGGCTGCACGTGGACCCGCTGATCGGGTTCCAGCAGCACGACGCCCGGTGGCTCATCTACCACGCGGACATCGACGTGCCCGCGCAGAAGGGCGTCCTCGACGCGCTGATGAAGGCCTACGAGGCGTTCATCGACCTCGAGGCCACGCTCATCGAGATCAACCCCCTCATCTGGACGGCGGACGACCGCGTGGTGGCGCTGGACGCCAAGGTCTCGATCGACAACAACTCCCTGTACCGCCACCCCGACCTCGCGGAACTGCAGGAGAGCGTCACCGACGACCCGCAGGAGCGCATGGCGCACGAGCGGGGCGTGACCTACGTGAAGCTGGACGGCGACGTGGGGATCATGGGCAACGGCGCCGGCATCGTGATGAGCAGCCTGGACGTGGTGGCGCTCGCCGGCGGCACGCCCGCCAACTTCCTGGACGCCGGCGGCGGGTCGAACGCGGAGGCCGTGGCCACCGCGCTCGAGGTGCTGCTGAGCGACCCGAAGGTGAAGTCGCTGATGATCAACATCTTCGGCGGCATCACGCGCTGCGACGAGGTGGCCGAGGGCCTCCTCACGGCGCTCGACACGCTGGGGGCCACGCTCCCGATCGTCGTGCGCCTCGACGGGACCGCCGCGGAGGAGGGACGCGCCATCATCGCCGATCGCGCCCCGGCCAACGTGGTGGTCGAGCCCACGATGCTCTCGGCGGCCAAGCGCGCCGTGGAGCTCGCGAAGGAGGCCGCGTGAGCATCCTGGTCGATGAGAACACCAAGCTGGTGGTGCAGGGCGTCACCGGCCGCGAGGGCCAGTTCCATACCCTCCGCAACAAGGCGTACGGCACCAACGTGGTGGCGGGCGTCACCCCCGGCAAGGCCGGGCAGGACGTGGACGGCATCCCGGTGTTCAACACGGTGCGCGACGCCGTGGAGGCGACGGGCGCCAACACGTCGATGATCTTCGTGCCGCCGCGATTCGCCACCGACGCCATCTACGAGTCGTTGGACGCGGGGATCGACCTCACCATCGCCATCACCGAGGGCATCCCGGCACACGACATGATGCGCGTGTACACGCACCTGAAGCGCGGCGACCAGCGCCTGCTGGGTCCCAACTGCCCCGGGGCGATCAGCCCCGGCAAGGCGACGGTGGGCATCATGCCGACCGACGTGTTCACGCCGGGCCGGGTGGGGATCGTCAGCCGCTCGGGCACGCTCACCTACCAGATCTCCAAGGAGATCGGTGACATGGGCATCGGCCAGAGCACCGTGGTGGGCATCGGCGGCGACCCCATCGTGGGCTCGTCGTTCGTCGATGTGCTCGCGATGTTCGAGGCCGACCCCGACACCGACCTCGTCGTGATGGTGGGCGAGATCGGCGGCGACGAGGAGGAGAAGGCCGGCGCCTTCATCGCCGAGAACATGTCGACCCCGGTGGTGGGCTACATCGCCGGGTTCCAGGCGCCTCCCGGCAAGCAGATGGGCCACGCCGGCGCCATCATCACCGGCTCGTCCGGCACCGCTCAGGGCAAGAAGGACGCCCTCGAGGCGCTCGGCGTGAAGGTGGGGACCAACCCCACCGAGGTCGCCGAGATCGTCGCCGACCGCCTGAAGTAGGCGCCCGCAGACGACTGTCACCGTGCTCCCGGTCGCGCAGGCGATCGGGAGCACGGTGCGTCTACACTCGCCCGCGTGCCTGACGTGATCTCGTTCGCCCGCGGCGCCCCGGCCCCCGAGGCCCTGGATGGCGGCCTCATCGCCCGTTGCGCCACTTCCGCGCTGGAGGACGACCCGACGGTCATCCTCTCCTACGGGACCGGTGGCGGATACCCCCCGTTGCGCGAGTGGCTGGCCGCGCACCACGGCACCACGGCCGACCGCGTGCTCATCACCAACGGGTCGCTCGAGGGGTACGTGTTCCTGCTCGAGACCTTCCTGTCGCCGGGCGACCTGATCGCCCTCGAGGCGCCCACGTATGACCGCGCGCTGCTGCAGGCGCAGATGCACGGCATGGAGATCCTGCCGATCCCGATGCAGGACGACGGCATGGACGTGGACGCCCTCGCAGCCGCCTGCGATGCCGGACGCGTGCCGAAGCTCGTCTACACCATCCCGAACTTCCACAACCCCGCGGGGACCACCATCTCGCGTGAGAAGCGCCGGGCGCTGGTGGACCTGGCCGCGACGCACGGCTTCTGGATCCTCGAGGACGATCCCTACGGACGCCTGCGCTTCGAGGGCGAGGCGCTGCCGGGAATCTACGAGCTGGGCGGACCCGACCGCGTGATGTTCTCATCGTCGTTCTCGAAGACGCTGGCGCCCGGCCTGCGCGTGGGCTACCTCATCGCACCGCCGGACCTCATCTCCACGCTGGTGACCCGCGCGAACCAGACGTACATCTCCCCTGCGCACCTTCCCGAGGCCGCGGTGCTGAAGGTGTGCGAGGACGGCCTGCTCGACCCCAACATCGCACGGGTCACCGAGCTCATGCGCGTGCGCCGCGACGCCATGGCCGCGGGCCTGGTGCACATGCCCGACGGCACGCGCTGCACCCCGCCGGAGGGCGGGTTCTTCATGTGGCTCGAGCTGCCGGGCCACATGGACGCAGACGCGCTGCTCCCGGTGGCACGGGAGTCCGGGGTCATCTACGTGGCGGGCTCGGCCTGCTTCACGGAGGGGCACCGCAACACCCTGCGCCTGGCCTACTCGGGGGTATCCCCCGAGGAGATCACCGTGGGGATGGAGCGCCTGGGCGCGGTGTTCCGCGCGGCCTGAGGCCCCTCCGCGTCTGGGGCCGAATGTCCCGTCGGTAGGGACATTCGGGAGACGGCGCCTGCGGTAGCCTTCGGGCAGCGGGAACCCTCTCAATCAACCGGAGGTATCGGAACAGTGCGCACACACGACGTCGTCGTCGTCGGTGCCGGTCTTGCGGGCATGCGGGCGGCCATCGCCGCGCACGAGGCGGGCGTTGACGTCGCCCTCGTGACCAAGCTCCACCCGGTCCGCAGCCACTCGGGCGCAGCCCAGGGCGGGATCAACGCCGCTCTCGGCAACGAGACCGAGGACAGCACCGAGAACCACACGTTCGACACCGTCAAGGGCGCCGACTACATCGGCGACCAGGACGCGATCGAGATCCTCTGCCAGCGCGCGCCGCTGGAGGTGTACCAGCTGGAGCACTGGGGAGCGGTCTTCAGCCGCCAGGAGGACTCCGGCAAGATCGCCCAGCGTCCCTTCGGCGGCGCCGGGTTCCCGCGCACCTGCTACGCGGCCGACCTGACCGGGCTGGTCATCCTGCACACGCTCTACACCGTGTGCGTGAAGTACAACATCCCGACCTACGAGGAGTGGTTCGTCACCGACCTGGTGACCGACGACTCCGGCAACGCCGTGGGGGTCGTGGCCTACGACATGATCCACGGGAGCATCGAGACGATCGGCGCCAAGGCCGTGGTGATGGCCACCGGCGGCGCCGGGCGCGTCTACCGCCCGTCGACGAACGCGCACGCGTCGACCGGCGACGCCATGAGCCTCGCCCTCCGCAAGGGCGTGCCGCTCAAGGACATGGAGTTCATGCAGTTCCACCCCACCACGCTCGCCGCGAACGGCGTGCTCGTGACGGAAGGTGCCCGCGGAGAGGGCGGCTACCTCCTGAACAAGGACGGGGAGCGCTTCATGAGCAAGTACGCCCCCAACAAGCTCGAGCTGGCATCCCGTGACGTGGTGTCCCGCGCCGAGGCAACGGAGATCATGGAGGGCCGCGGGGTCGACGGCTGCGTGCTGCTCGACCTGCGCCACCTGGGCCGCGACCGCATCATGGAGCGGCTGCCGCAGATCCGCGAGTTGGCCATCGCCTTCGCCGGCACCGACCCGATCGAGGAGCCCATCCCGATCCGGCCGGGCGCGCACTACCACATGGGTGGCGTGCACGTGGACAACTGGGGGGCGGCCCCGCACATGCCGGGCCTGTTCGCCGCCGGCGAGTGCTCCTGCGTGTCGGTGCACGGCGCCAACCGCCTGGGCGGCAACTCGCTGCTGGAGGCCGTGGTGTTCGGTGCTCGCGCCGGCGAGGCCTCCGCGGCCTACGCCCAGGAGGTGGGCGAGCCGGACGTGCCGGCCAACGCCGCCACCGAGACCCAGGACCGCATCGAGGAGCTGCTGCTCCGCGAGAACGGCCCGCGCCAGGGCGAGATCCGCGACGAGCTCGCCGCCGTGATGCAGGAGAAGGTGGGCGTGTTCCGCTCGGACGCCCCGCTGCGCGAGGCCAAGGCCAAGGTCACGGAGCTCAAGGAGAAGTTCCAGGGCGTGGTGGTGGACGACAAGGGCAGGACCTTCAACACCGACCTCATCCATACGATCGAGACGGGCTACCTGCTGGACCTCGCCGACACCATGGTGACCGGCGCCATCGCCCGCCACGAGAGCCGCGGCGCGCACTCGCGCACCGACTACACCGAGCGCGACGACGAGAACTGGATGAAGCACACGCTGGCGTACCTGGACGATGGCGAGATCCGCCTCGACTACTCGCCGGTGACCATGACCAAGTACGAGCCCCAGGTGAGGTCCTACTGATGGCGAGCACGACGTTCCGCGTATTCCGGTACCAGCCGGACTCCGGCGAGTCGGAGTCGTATCACCAGGACTTCCGGCTGGACCACGAGGAGAAGACCACCATCCTGGACGCGCTCCTGCGCATCCAGAACGAGCAGGACGGCACCCTCGCGGTGCGGTACTCCTGCCGCAGCGCCATCTGCGGTTCCTGTGCCTGCAAGGTCAACGGCAAGACGGTCCTCGCCTGCATGACCCAGGTGGAGGAGGCCAAGGCCGAGAGCGGGGCCGACACCCTTCAGGTGGACCCCATCGGCAACTTCGCCCCCATCAAGGACCTGGTGGTCGACATGACCCCGTTCTGGGAGAAGTTCAAGGCGGTCAAGCCCTTCCTCATCCCGGATGGCCCGGCGCCCGACAAGGAGCGCCTGGTGCCGAAGGCCGCGATGGAGAAGGTGGCCAAGGAGAGCGCCTGCATCCTGTGCGCCGCCTGCTACTCCGAGTGCAACTCACTGGCCGCCGACCCCGAGTTCGTCGGGCCGGCCGCGTTCGCATGGGGCTACCGCTTCGCCGCCGATGAGCGCGACGCGCAGCGCAAGGACCGCGCCAAGCTGTACTCGGGCGACCACGGCATCTGGGACTGCACCCGCTGCATGTTCTGCAACGAGCGGTGCCCGAAGGGCGTGGACCCGCGTGACGCCATCGAGAAGCTTGGCGCCATCGCGTTCCAGGAGAAGGTCACGAAGGACAAGGGCGCACGTCACGCCAAGGCCTTCCTCATCTCCATGCGTCAGGGCGGCAAGCTCAACGAGCAGCTGGTGGGTGGCTACACCGACCCGGTCGGTGGCGTGTTCAACGCACCGCTCGCCCTCCGCATGCTGCAGAAGGGCAAGCTCCCGAAGTCGCCCCTCACCCACAAGGTGAAGGACCGCGATCAGGTCACCAAGCTCATCAAGAACGTCAAGGAGACGATCTAGTGGCGCGACAGTTCGCCTACTACCCCGGCTGCGTTGCCGAGTTCAGCTCGAAGGAGCTCAACGCGACCACCAAGGCCCTGGCTCCGCTGCTGGACATCGAGCTCCTGCCCATGCCGCAGGCCACCTGCTGCGGTGCCGGCGACATCGCCGAGGCCAAGCCCAACCTGTACCTCACGCTCAACGTGCGCATCCTCTCGGAGGCCGAGGAGATGGGCGCGGACATCCTGACCATCTGCAACGTCTGCACGCTGAACCTGCGCCGGGCGAACAAGATGGTGAAGGAGGACCCGCGCCTGCTGGAGCAGGTGAACGCCGACCTGGTGAACGCCGGGGCGCGGCCCTACCAGGGCACGATCGACGTGACCCACCTGCTGTGGTACCTGGCCACCGAGGA
>CAZPAT010000027.1:0-13029 GCA_964584485.1 uncultured Bifidobacterium sp. | reverse complement strand
TCCTGGACCGCAAGACCGCGCGCAGGATGGACCGCTTCTCGCACCTGGGCGTGGCGGCGGCCATGCTGGGCTTCGAGGATTCCGGCATCGCCGGCACCGTGTCGCCCGAGCGCATGGGCGTTCTGATCGGTTCGGGCATCGGGGGCATCCAGACCTGGCACGAGCAGACGGTGCGCCTGCGCGACCTCGGTCCCACGCGCGTCTCGCCGCTGTTCATCCCCACGATCATCGCCAACATGGGCGCGGCGCAGGCTTCGATGGAGCTGGGCCTCAAGGGCCCGCTGTCGTGCAGCACCACCGCCTGCGCGTCGGCCAACCACGCCATCGGGGACGCCTTCGACCACATCCGCCTGGGACGGGCCGACGCCATGATCGCCGGTGGCACCGAGGGCGCGGTGGCCCTGGTCGGCATCGCCGGCTTCAACGCCATGAAGGCGCTCTCCACCCGCAATGATGATCCCGCGAGCGCCAGCCGTCCCTTCGACCTCGGTCGTGATGGCTTCGTGATGGGCGAGGCCGGCGCGGTGATCGTGCTCGAGGAGATGCAGCACGCCCTCGACCGCGGCGCGGACATCATCTGCGAGCTCGCGGGCTACGGCCTGTCGGGTGACGCCCATCACATCACCGAGCCCGATCCCACGGCCGTGGGCCCCGCGCTCGCGATGACCATGGCCCTTGCCGACGCCGGGCTCGATGCGTCGGCCGTCGACTACGTGAATGCCCATGGCACCTCCACGCCCGTGGGCGACCCCTCCGAGATCCGTGTCATCCGCCATGCCCTGGGCGAGGACATCGCGGCGCGCACCATGGTGAGCAGCACGAAGTCCATGCACGGCCACACCCTCGGCGCGGCCGGCGGGCTGGAGGCCGCGCTGACCGCCCTGGCGGTGCGGGATGGCATCGTGCCGCCCACCATCAACGTGACCGACCTCGACCCCGAGTGCGAGGGCGTGGACCATGTGCTGGGGCAGGCCCGGGAGGCCGACGTCGAGGTGGCGCTGTCGAACGTGTTCGGCTTCGGCGGCCACAACGCCACGCTGGCGTTCCGACGCGTGGAGGGCTGATGGCGCGGTCGGGGCACGCGGGGCCGCACTTCCCGTCCCGCCTGCGGGTGGCGCTCACGCCGTTCCGTGATGCCTGGTTCCGTGTTGCCACGCGCCTGTACGGGCCCGGCACGAAGACCCGCCCGTGGACGTGGATCGGCGATGAGCGCATCGCCGTGGGAAGCGTTCCCACGCCCGAGAGCCTGCAGGAACTCGCGCGCGAGGGCGTGACCCACGTGGTCAACTGCCGCGCGCGCCTCCAGACCCACTTCAGCCAGGACCTCTCGGCCGAGCGGCAGGTGTTCGGCGACCGCAACGTCGCGGTCGCCCCCATGTGGGACCACGGCCGTCATCAGCCGCCCGAGAAGTGGGCGCAGGCCGCCGAGATCGCCGCCGGCTGGCTGGACGACGATCCCCACGCCCGCGTGCTCATCCACTGCCAGCGCGGGCGCCGCCGCTCGCTGTTCGTGGCCTATGCGGTGCTGCGCCTGCGGGGCCGGTCCCCCGAGGTGGCGGCCCGCGACCTGCTGGAGCACCGGCACGAGGCGCGTCTGGTCCCGACCTACCGCAAGGCGGTCGAGGACTGGCTGGCAACGGGCGCGATGCCCATCCATCAGTCGGAGTCCATGCGATGATGCACGCCGCATGAGTCGCGTCGGGCGCAACATCCACGTGTCGGTCGATCGCCTGCGCCAGCTGGCGCACCGCGACGCGCGTCCGCGCAAGATCTCCGCGGACGCCGGCACCTGCCCCAAGTGCGACAGCCACTACTCGGCCGATGAGATGCAGCGCAACCTGCGCGTGTGCCCGGCATGCGGCCACCACTTCGCGGTGACGGCCCGCGAGCGGCTGGAGCAGCTGGGCGAGCCCGGGGGGTACGTGGAGCTCTGGCCCGAGCTGCGCGCGGCGGACCCGCTGCAGTTCACCGACCTCAAGCCGTACACCGAGCGCATCGCCGACGCGGAGAAGTCCACCGGGCTGGGCGAGGCCATCGTCTGCGCCGAGCTGGAGGTCCGCCACATCCCCGCCGTGGCCGCGATCATGGACTTCTCGTACATGGGCGGCAGCATGGGCGCCGTGGTGGGCGAGAAGCTGGCACGCGCCTGCGACCACGCCGCCCAGAAGGGCCTGCCGCTCATCGTGGTCGCGGCCTCGGGCGGTGCGCGCATGCAGGAGGGCACGCTCGCGCTGATGCAGATGGCCAAGACGGTCATCGCCTTGGATGCGCTCGCCGAGGCCCGCGTGCCGGTGGTGGTGGTGCTGGCCCACCCCACCACGGGCGGCGTATGGGCCTCGTTCGCCTCGCTGGGCGACATCACCTACGCGGAGCCCGGCGCGCTCATCGCCTTCAGCGGACCCCGCGTGATCGAGGAGACCACCCGGGAGGTGCTGCCCTCCGACTTCGGGCGCGCGGAGCGGCAGCTGGAGAACGGCCAGGTCGACGCCGTTGTGGACCGGCGCGAGCTGGCTGAGCGCATTGGGCGCGTGCTCCATATCCTGCGTCGGCCCGAGCTGGAGGGCCCGGGAGCCGCGGGGTCCCCGGCGCTGCAGTGGGCGCAGGGCGGCGCGCAGCGCGCCG
Source organism: uncultured Bifidobacterium sp. (assembly GCA_964584485.1). Lineage (GTDB taxonomy): Bacteria > Actinomycetota > Thermoleophilia > Miltoncostaeales > Miltoncostaeaceae > SYFI01. The sequence continues at coordinate 10,407 of CAZPAT010000027.1, read as the reverse complement.
CAGGCGCCGTTCAGTCGCTGCCGCGCAAGGTGATGGACCGCATCAGGCCGGGGTCCCCGGACGGGGAGGACTCGGCATGAGCGAGCGCGCCGGCGGGGGCTTCGTGCGGAAGGTGGCCGAGAAGGTGCGGCGGGCACCGGACGCCGTGGATGACGACCTGTGGGAGAGCGTGCAGCTCGCGCGCCACGCGGAGCGCCCCTACACGCTCGACTACATCACCCGCATGTGCTCGGACTTCGAGGAGGTCCACGGCGATCGCCTGTACGGCGATGACCACGCCATGGTCGCCGGATTCGGGCGGTTCCATGACCGTCCGGTGGCATTCATCGGGCAGCAGAAGGGCCGCGACACGAACGAGCGCACCTTCCGCAACTTCGGCATGGCGGGCCCGGAGGGCTACCGCAAGGCCATGCGCGTCATGGAGATCGCGAACCGCCTCGGCATACCGGTGGTGACCCTCATCGACACACCCGGGGCCTTCCCAGGCGCGAGCGCGGAGGAACGCGGGCAGGGCGGCGCCATCAGCCGCAGCATCCAGATGATGTGGCGGCTGGACGTGCCCACGGTGGCGGTGATCATCGGTGAGGGATCCTCAGGCGGCGCGCTGGGCCTGGGGGTTGCGGACCGCGTTCTCATGCTGGAGAACAGCACCTACTCGGTCATCAGCCCGGAGGGTGCATCGGCCATCCTGTGGCGCGACGCCAGCAAGGCCCGCCAGGCCGCGCAGGCGTTCAAGCCGACAGCCGCCAACTGCTACCGGTGGGGCGTGGTGGACGCCGTGGTGCCCGAGCCCGATGGCGGCGCGCACACCGACCATGAGCAGGCAGCCGAGATCCTCGACCAGTACATCTACCGCGCCCTCACCGACCTGGGCGCGATGCCCCCGGCGGAGCGGCGGCGTGGGCGCCGGGAACGGTTCCGCAAGCTGGGACCGCTGCGCGACCCCGAGGGCGGCATGGGCATGGCCACGGGCCGCGAGACGCCCCCGCCCGGCTGACCGTGGGGGACCAGGAGGATCCCTCCGCGCGCAGGATGGACCCCGCGCGCCTCGCGGATATCGATGACCCCGCAGCCCTCGCGCGCGCGCTGCCTGACGGCGAGCCATCGGACCCCTGGCCGCTGGTGCGGGACATCCTGGACGACGCCCGCGCCGGCCTGCCCGACGCGGAGTTCGACCTGGTGGTGTCCGGGACGCGCAGGGTGATCGCGCCTCTGCTGCACGGGCGCCCCGCGGAATGGCCGCCCGCCGGCCCCTCGGACGGCGGCAGCCTGCCGGCGGGTGCCGCATCGGCCATGCGCGAGGTGCGGGCCACCCTCTGCCTGTCGGCGCGCCATGGCGGCCCGGGCAGCACGCGCGCGCTCGCGATGCTGGGGCGCCGCATCGACGCCCACCTCGACGACCTGGTGACCGGGGCCGGTATCTAGGCCGTCAGGCCGTCGCCACGCAGCACCAGCAGTCCGGTGGCGGGCCGCATGATGATGCGCGGGTGGCGGCCCAGGGCCTCGCCGTCGGCCTGCAGGGCCACGCCGTCCCCGTCGTCGATGATGATGGACTCGGTGGCCGTGCCGTGGGCCACGCGGGACGACCCCAGGTGCCACGCACCGGTGAACGCGCCGGCCGCTGCGACGGCGGGGCCTCCCAGCCCGCGCGACACCGCCCCCAGCCAGCCCAGTGCGCCCGCGTGGCCGGCGTCGGGGATGAGGTCGAACGGGCGGCTGCGGAAGTACGCATACGGACGGGTGCAGGCAACGCTGATGGAGGCCAGGGGGAAGGGCGTGCCGCCGTCGATGGCGACGCGCATCAGCGGCCTGCGCCACTGGCGTGCGGCGGCGAGCGCCGTTGCGCTGGCGAACCACGCCTGTCCCACGCGCTTCTTCCACTGCGGGTGGCGTTCCACCAGGTCCGCTGCCTCGGCATCGATCCCCACGCCGGCGTTGACGATGAAGAAACGATCCTCATCCCCGGCCTCCACATGGCCGATGGTGACGGGCGCCGCATGCTGGCCCCCCGCGATGGCAGCCACCAGGCGGTCGATCGCCAGGCGCGGCTGCATGGGCCATCCGATGGTGCGCGCGAACACGTTCGTGCTGCCGGTGGGCATGGGCGCGAGCGCGGCGCCGGTGCCCACAAGCGCCCCCGCGGCCTCGGCGGCGGTGCCGTCGCCGCCCAGCGTCACCACGGTCAGTGCGTCGTGCTCCTGCGTGGCGAGCCGCGCGAGGTCGGCCGCGTGCCCGCGCTCCTGCGTGGTGAGCACCGCGCGCACGCCGAACGGCGCAAGCTGCGCCTCGGCGTATTCGGTGAGCCCGGGTTGGGCGGCGGTGGACCGCGGGTTGACGAGGATCGCGATCGGATGGTCCGCCGCGTGGCGGGGTCCGCTCATGCGCCCCCGGTTAGGGCCTGCTCGAGGCGCGCGAGGAAGGCCGCGATGAGGAGGTCGACGGTGTCGGGGCGCTCGAGCTGCGGCACATGGGCCGTGCCGGCGATGACGGCCAGGGAGGAGTCGGGCAGCTCATCGGCGAGCTCCTCCGACAACCAGGTGGGCACGAGGGGGTCCTCCTCGCCGCTCACCACCAGTGCGGGGGCGTTGAGGCCGCCGAGCCTCCCGCGCAGGTCATGCTCGCGCGCGGCCACGTAGTCGGCGCGGAGGCTCTCCGCGCCCATGGCGATTACCGAGTTGGTGCCGCGCCGGATCAGCTCCGGCTCATGGTGCAGCCACGACTGCTCCACCATGCGCGCGCACTCGGCCTCGAAGTCCAGGTCGATGCGCGCGATGGCGTCGTCGGGGACCGGTAGCCGGGCGCCGGTGGACACCAGCACGAGGCCCGCGACCAGATCCGGGCGGGTGAGCGTCACCTGCAGGGCCACGGCTCCGCCCAGCGAGTGTCCCACCATCACCAGCGGCCCGGGCACGCCCTCCATCTCGGCGATGACCCAGTCGGCCATGGCAGGTGTCCCGTGCAGCGGCGCGCCGTCCGGGTGACCGGGCAGGGCCACCGCCAGCGCGCCCTCGAACCGGGCGAGCTGGGGGCCCCACGATGCCGGCGTGCGCCCGGCGCCGTGGATGAACACGGGGCGGGGCGCGTCTATCGGGTCTCCTCCTGCACGCGGATCATGGTAGCGACGTCGTTGGTACCCTCACCGGCCGTGGCTCCGCTCCTGCTCGCCGTGGATTTCGACGGCACCATCACCCTGCGCGACACCCTGCACGTCATCGTGGACGAGCACGGGCGCAGGGGCGTGTGGGATGAACTCGAGCCCGACCTCCGCGCCGGGCGCATCACGATCGAGCAGGCGATGGCCGAGCAGTTCCGCACCGTCCGCGCCACCCCCGACGAGATCGCCGAACTGGTGCGCGAGCGCGCGGGGGTGCGCCCGGGCTTCGCCGACCTGGTGGCCTATGCGGAGCGCGCCGGCCACCGCCTCGTGGTGATGTCCGCGGGATTCCGGTCGGTGATCGACCTGGTGCTCGGCGACATGGGGATGGGGCACCTGGAGGTCGTGTCGAACGAAGCGCTGTTCTCATCCGATGGCTGCACGCTGGTGTTCTCGGAGGATCGCGGCGAGGTGTGCGGGCTGTGCGATCGCCGGTGCAAGCGGCACTCCGTGCGCACCCGCCACGATGGCGAACCGGTCATCTACGTGGGCGACGGCATCAGCGACCGCTGCGTGTCGGGAATCGCCGACCTGGTGTTCGCCCGTGCGGGCCTGGCGGAGTGGCTCGACGAGCAGGGCCGCGAGTACATCCCATTCGACGACTTCCACGAGGTCGTGAGTGGCGTGAGGGCCTTCGAGGCCGGGGAGAGGGCTGCAGCATGAGCCGCTGGAAGCCCGTCGGGCCCGCGTCCGGATGGACGTCCATGGAGGAACGGGTGCTCGCGCGCTGGCGCGAGGGCGACGTCTTCCGGCGCAGCGTGGAGATGCGCCGCGGTGCCGACCCGTACGTGTTCTACGAGGGGCCGCCCACCGCCAACGGGCGTCCCGGGTCCCACCACGTGCTGTCGCGGGTGTTCAAGGACATCTTCCCGCGGTTCCACACCATGCGGGGCCGCTACGTCGAGCGCAAGGCGGGGTGGGACTGCCACGGCCTACCGGTGGAGCTCGAGGTGGAGAAGCAGCTGGGCATCAGCGGCAAGCCGGAGATCGAGGCATTCGGCATCGCCGAGTTCAACGCCCGGTGCCGCGAGTCGGTGGGTGAGTACCTGGACGAGTGGGAGCGCCTCACCGAGCGCATCGGCTTCTGGGTGGACACCTCCGAGGCGTATCGCACCATGGACACCGACTACGTCGAGAGCGTGTGGTGGAGCCTTGCCACCCTGTTCGACTCAGGCCGCGTGTACGAGTCGGACAAGGTGGTGCCGTACTGCCCGCGCTGCGGCACCGCGCTCAGCAGCCACGAGGTCGCGCAGGGGTACAAGGACGTCACGGATCCATCCATCTACGTGAAGTTCCCCACCACCGACGGCATGTCCCTGCTGGTGTGGACCACCACGCCGTGGACGCTGCCCGCCAACCAGGCGGCCGCCATCAACCCGTCGGTGGACTACGCGGTGGTGGCGGCGGATGGGGAGCGGCTGGTGATGGCCGAGGCCCTGGTGCCCGCGGTGATGGGCGAGGACGCGGTGGTGGAGCGGGTGATGCCGGCCTCGGATCTCGCAGGCGTGGCATACGCTCCTCCGTTCGACCTCATTCCAGGCCGGCACGTGGTGGTGATGAGCGACTTCGTCACCACCGAGGACGGCACGGGCATCGTGCATATCGCCCCGGCCTTCGGCGAGGACGACATGGGTGCCGCGCGCGAGCACGGCCTGGACGCCCCCAACCCGGTGGACCGCCAGGGACTCTTCACGTCAAAGGTGCCGCTCGCCGAGGGGAGGTTCGTCAAGGACGCCGACCGGCTGCTGATCGACGACCTCACCGCCCGCGGGCGCGTGCTGCGCGAGAAGCCGTACGAGCACTCCTATCCCCACTGCTGGCGGTGCTCGACGCCCCTGCTCTACTACGCCAAGCCGTCGTGGTACATCCGCACCACCGAGGTGCGCGATCGCATGCTCGAGCTGAACGCCTCCGTGGGATGGCACCCCGAGCACGTGCGCGACGGGCGGTTCGGCAGGTGGCTCGAGGGCAACATCGACTGGGCCATCTCGCGCGAGCGCTACTGGGGAACCCCGCTGCCGTTCTGGCGCTGCGGCGACTGCGACGAGGTGACGGCCATCGGCTCATTCGCGCAGTTGCGCGAGCGGGCGACGGTGGATGTGCCGGACGACCTGGATCCGCACCGACCCTGGGTGGATGACATCCCGGTGCGCTGTGCATGCGGTGGCACCTCGCACCGGGTGCCGGAGGTCGCCGATGTGTGGTTCGACTCGGGCGCCATGCCCTTCGCGCAGCACCACCACCCGTTCGGGGGCCCCGACGACCTGTCGGGCCGCTTCCCCGCGGACTTCGTGTGCGAGGCGCTCGACCAGACGCGCGGCTGGTTCTACTCGCTGCTGGCCGAGGGCACGCTGCTCTTCGACGAGGCCCCCTACCGCAACGTGGTGTGCCTGGGCCTCATCCTCGATGCCGACGGCCAGAAGATGAGCAAGTCCAAGGGCAATGTGGTGGAGCCCTGGACGGTCATCGACCACGCCGGGGCCGATGCCTTCCGCTGGTACCTGTTCACGGCGCAGAGCCCGTGGGAATCGTTCCGCTTCAGCCTGGATGTGGTCGATGAGACCCGCCGCCGGTTCCTCTTCACCCTGTGGAACACCTATGCGTTCCTGGTCACCTACGCGGCGCTCCCGGACGGCTGGAGCCCCGGCGACGATGCCCCGCCCCCGGGCGACCGTCCGGCGATGGATCGGTGGGCGCTGTCGCGCCTGGACGCCACGGTGGAGCACGTCACGGCGCGGCTGGCCGACTACGACCCCACTGCGGCGGGCCGCGCGCTCGAGGACCTGGTCGATGACCTCTCCAACTGGTACGTGCGCACCTCGCGCCGCCGGTTCTGGCGCAGCGATGATCGCGCGGACACCGCAGCGGCATTCGCCACGCTGCACAAGTGCCTCACCACCGTCGCACTGCTCGTGGCGCCCTTCTGCCCGTTCGTGGCGGACGAGATGTGGGACAACCTCGTGGCCGTGCACGATGCATCCGCTGCGCCGAGCGTGCACCTGGCGGACTGGCCGGCCCCGGCCGGCCGGCGCGATGAGGACCTGGAGCAGGCGATGGCCGCGGCCATGGAGGCCACCACCCTCGGCCGCTCGGCCCGCAAGGAGGCCAAGCTGAAGGTGCGCCAGCCCCTGGCGGAGGCCGTCATCGCATGCCCGCCGGCAACCGCGCGGGCGCTCGAAGGCCTCTCGGGCATCGTGGCGGAGGAGCTGAACGTGCGCGCTGTCCGGTTCGTCACCGATGCCGGCGGGCTGGTGGAGGTCAGCCTCAAGCCCAACTACCGCACGTTGGGCCCGCGGATGGGCAAGGAGATGCCCGCGATGGCCCAGGCGGTCGCCGCGCTCGATCCCACGGCCACGGTGACGGCCCTCGATGCGGGCCAGCCCGTCACGGTCAGCGTGAACGGTGCGGAGCAGGTGCTGCACGATGACGACCTGTTGCGCGAGGTGCGCCCGACGGAGGGCTATGCCGTCGCGGAGGGCGGCGCGCTGGCCGTGGGCCTGGCCACCGACATCACTCCCGAGCTGGAGATGGAGGGCCTTGCGCGCGACCTGGTGCGGGCCATCCAGACCGCCCGGCGCGCGGCGGACCTGAAGGTGGAGGATCGCATCGTGCTGCACCTGGACGGGTCTGCCCGCATCCGTGAGGCCATCGATGCCCATCGCGAGTGGATCGCCGGTGAGGTGCTGGCCACCGATCTCACCGTGGGGCACGGCGTGCCCTTCACCCCCCTGCACCGCGAGGACGGGGAGCTCGACGCCGAGCCGGTTGCAATCTCCTTATCGCTCGCATAAGAATCCCCTCTACATGAGCACCTTCGCGCTTCCCTCCCGTACCCCCGCGGCCGTGCATCCGTGGGCTCCCCGCTTCGCGCAGGCCATCACGGGCCTGCTGTGCCTCGAGGCCGTGCTGTTCCAGACGGCGGCCGTGGTGGTGGTGGCAGCCGTCCTGATCGCCCTCGCGCTCATCGGCCCCCGCTGGTCCCCCGTGGCCTACCTCTTCGCCCTGCTTCCCGTGAAGCCCGCCGAGCTCGAGCCCTCACGCCCCGTCCGCTTCGCCCAGTGGATCGCCCTGGTCATGCTGGCCGCCGCCATCGTGCTCCTCTATGCGGGGGCACCCACCGCCGGCTGGATCCTCACCGGGATGGTGGCCGTGGTGGCGTTGTTCTCGGCCATCAGCGGCATCTGCGTGGGGTGCATCGCCTGGAAGCAGATCGCCAGGCGCGCCGGCTCCGCGCACGACCTGAAGAGCGCCTTCGGCCTCTCCGGCACAGGCCCCTGGCTGCTCGTGGTGACCGCCGACAACTGCCCGCGATGCGGTCCGGCGAAGGCCGCCATCCACGATGCCGCCCGTGGGCACGAGATCGTGGACATCGACCTCGATGAGCACCCCGAGGCCGGTGCGCTCCCCATCTGGAGCGTGCCCGCGGGCATCGTCATCGCCTCCTCGGGAGAGGTGGGCATGGTGAAGACGGGCCGCATCGGCGCCGTGGAGGCCGCCGAGCTGGTCAGCGCCCTGGGCTAGGGGGACAGTCCCCCACCCCGGGGACTGTCCCCCTAGCCGGTCTTCTCGCGGATCTTCACCGACAGGTCCACGTCCCCGCGCACGCGCTTCCAGCACTCGGCGGGGTCCACGCCGGCCTTCTCGCAGATCTCCTCGAGGCGCTTCAGCAGCCGTACATCCGGCAGGAGCATCCCCACCACCTCGCCGTCGGCGATGGTCAGGTCCACTCCGTCCTCGCCATCCACGGCGCGCAGTTCCATCTTTGCGAACGGCTGCACGGTGCGCAGGCTGAAGTACATGGGGGGCATGGGCTGGTCGGTCATGTCGTCTCCGGCTCGACGGTTACGTGCCTGGCACCGGGGTGCGGCCCGGAAAGGGTAGTCAGGGCAGGTGCTGGGACAGCATCCTGCGGATCTTCCTCTCCGAGGGCGTGCCGGTGAGGCGCGCGATCTCGCGGCCGTCCCGGAACAGGATGAGGGTGGGCAGCGAGAGCACCGCATGGCGGGATGCGGCGACGGGGTTGGCGTCCACGTCCAGCGCGGTCACGCCCAGCCGGCCCTCCATCTCGCGGGCGAGTGCCTCGACCACCGGTGAGATCTTCCTGCACGGCACGCACCATGGTGCCCAGAAGTCCACCAGCACCGGAACCGCGCCGGTCAGGTGCGCGTCGAACCCGGCATCGTCCAGCGCCGGCACGCCTGGAGCGTGGGTCAGGAGGTGATCTCCACGGGCATCCCCACGGCGACGTCCTCGTAAAGCTCCTCCACCTCAGGGATGTGCATGCGCAGGCAGCCGTGGCTTGCTGCGCTGCCGATGGAGTAGTCGGCGTAGGTGCCGTGGATGCCGATGGCGGGTGCGGACGTGCCGATCCACCGGGTTCCCAGAGGGTTGCCATCGCCCGGCGGGATCGGCCCGAGGCCCTCGGCCCATGGGGAGTCAGGCGGGTTCCACGTGGGGTTCTTCTGCTTTGTCACGATCTTGTAGGTGCCGGTGGGGGTGGGGTACCGCGCGGTGCCCACGGCCACGCGGTAGGTCTTCTTCTTCTTCCCATCGCGGTAAAGCGTGAGGGTGCGCGCCGAGAGGCTCACCTGGATCTTCCCCACCAGCGCCCGCAGGGTGCGCGCGTCCACCCTGCCGTTCACGGGCAGCTTGTGCTTCTTCTGGTACTTCTCGACCGCGGTCACTGTCTTGGCGTCGTACTTCCCGGTGGAGCCGCCCTTCCACACTCCGGCCTGTCCGAGCCGCTCCTGCAACTGCGTCACGTCGGCGCCGATCGCGCCCTTCATCAACTGCGACGCGCCGAACTCCGACGAGGTGTCCACGAACGAGGTGAACTCCTTCCGGGCCACGTTGCCGCCCGGGTCGCGGACCCACACCGAGATCGTGTTCTCGCCCTCGGCCAGCTTGCCCGGGAACAGCGCGAACGTGTTCCCGTTGATCGTGAGGCTGGGCGGGTTGCCGCCCGATGCGGGCACATCCGCGGTGGCCTTCTTCCCGCCCACGGCATCGCGACCGCGCAGCACCGGGATCTGGCGCCCGTTGATCTTCGCGCCGAAGAGCAGGTCGCGTGGCTTGTCGCCGCCCACGCGTCCGTAGATGATCGGCTCCGCCGTCGTGGTCAGCTTGATCAGCTGCTTCGTGCCGGCCAGCGAAAGCGTTGGCACCTTGGTGTCCACGATCACGCGCTTCTTCTTCGTGGTCGTGTTGCCGGCGGGGTCCGTCGCCGTGATGGTCACCGCGCTCCGGCCCTCCGACAGCCGTGCCGTGGCCGACCAGGCCCCATCGGTCCCTTCCGCCCCGGTCGCGACCTCGCCGCCCTTCCAGGTGATCGCCACCGTGCTGCCCTGATCGGTGGTCCCGGCGAACACCACGTCACGTGTCGTGCTGCCCCCGAGCGCCGGCTTGTCCACCGCCAACTCCGGTGGCGTGGTGTCCACGGTGAACTCCCATTCAGCGGACGCCCCCCGCGCGAACAGGTTGCTCGCGGAGTACGACACCGACATCACGTGACGGCCGTCGGCGAGGTTCGGGGCGTTGATGACCAGCCCGTCCCCGGCGCCACCCACGGAGCTGGTGACGTCGGTGCCGTCCAGCGTCACCCGCAGGTCGGACATGGCGCCCGAGGTGGTGCCGACCACGATCGGCAGCGTGCCCGGGTTGATCGAGCCGCCCGCGCGGGGCTGCAGCGGGTCCACGACAGGACGGGTGGTCCACTCCGCCACCAGGAATGCGGCGACGAGTCCGAGCGCGACGATTCCGGTCACGATTACCGTGACAAGCCCGCTCCGTGTGCCGAGTACCCGCATGCCCCCCGTAGCCCGTCTGACGCGGCCGCAACATAGCATTCGCCACAACCGTCACCCTGACCGGATGGGTGGTCGCAACACCGCGCCACGCGCGGCGATCCGGGGGTCCGGGGCCTCAGTCCGCCAGGTGGCGCATGAGCGCCAGGACCCCCTCGGTTCCCGGCACGGTGGCATCCGCCGCGCCGCGGACGGAGGGGTCCACCTCCGGGCCGTCCGCGACGACGCACCAGGCGTCGTCCAGTTCCCCCTGCGCCGCCATGCGCCGCATCTCCCGCCAGGCGTCGGCATCCGTGTGGTCGTCCCCCACGTAGAGGACCCGCTGCGCGCCGGATTCCCGCGCGATGGCCCGAAGCGCCGTGCCCTTGTCCACGTCCACGTCGGGCAGCAACTCGAGGATCATCTTCCCGTCGCGCGTCCGCAGGCCGTGCGCCACTGCGGCGGGGCGGA
>CAZPAT010000026.1:0-13122 GCA_964584485.1 uncultured Bifidobacterium sp. | reverse complement strand
GGTCCTTCGATCCCGGATCGGTCGAGTACTGGCGGGCGAGGTCGGCGAAGTTCCGGGTGGTCACCTGCGCGCGGATGCGATCGGCCTCGGCCTTCGTCTTCACGAGGATGTGCGAGGCGTCCCGGCTGGCGGGCTCCTTGAACTCGTCGGGGTTGGCCTCGCAGTACTTCCGTGCCTGGGCCGAAGTGAACGTGATGCCCTTGGTGACCCGCGCGGTCACGCGCGGCTCCTCGATCCCAGCGCGCAGGATGCGATCGGCGTCCGCGCTGGTGAGCCCCTGCTCCTCCAGGAACTCCGTGAACTTCTTCGCGTCCCCCGAGAAGTTGTCGGCGATCACCTTCTTCCGCTCGGCCGCGACCTGCTTCGCCGTGGCCAGGCAGGGCTTGCCGCACTTCCTGGCCTCGAGCGCGACGATGCGCTGGAACACGAGCCCCTCGAGGGCCTGGCGCTCCAGCGCCACGTACTCGTCCGAGCCCGGCTCGGGGAACTCCTGCCCCTGCTGCCCGACGGCGGACTTCTGCTGGTTCACGAGTTGGGCGAGCTCGGCGCGGGAGATGTCCTGCCCTCCCACCTGGGCCACCACGCCGTCCGGAAGCCCGCTTCCCCCGCACCCGGCGAGGCCGGCTGCGGCCAGGACGAGGGCCGGGAGCGCGACGGCGGCAATGCGGCGGGGTCGGGTCACGGCGGAGGACTCTAGCGGCGGCCGCGATGCAGCCGGAACTTCCGGTCCTCGATCAACGCCCGGTAGTCGATGCGCAGCGCCAGCACCAGGACGCCCGCGACGATCGCGACGGCCAGAACCACCGACCATGGTCCTACGACGCCCCGCAGCCGGTCGGCCAGCGCCTCTGCCGCCAGGCTGGTCCCCCCCACGCTGATCCAGTACCCGATGGTGCGGCCGATGAACACCGACGTCGCGACGAGCCACAGTTGGATGCGCATGAGGCCGGCGAGGATGAACAGCACCCCGGCGGGCGGCGGCGAGGCCGCGAGCAGCACCCCGATGCCGAGGTCGCCGGCAGCCCCTTCCAGGCGGCCGTGCAGGTACTCCAGGTTCTGCTGCGACCAGCGGCCCAGCATGCGGTGACCCGCCACGCGCGAGAACGCCACGAGCACCACGCGCCCCAGGGTGGTGCCGAGCGCCCCGATCAGGATGGCCAGCCACAGGCGCAGGTCGAACTCCACCACCATGTACGCCACCACCACCCATGACGGGAACAGCGGTAGCGGCACCATCGCGAACCCCGCCGTGACGAGGAAGAGGATGAGGTAGCTCACGCCACCTGGGCCGCCGGGGCGGCGATGGCCTCGAGCGCGGCGATGGCCGCGCCGATGCGCTGGGCCGGCTCCGCCGGGGCCGGCACGCTGATGAGGTTGTCGGCCGTGGAGAACAGCGCCCCGTCAACGCCGTCGCGAAGCGCACGCATGCCGGCGGAGTCCAGCGGAATCGGCCCGATGACCACGCGCCCCGAGCGCGCGGCGGCCTGACGGGCACCGGCAGCGCGCATGAGCAGGCGCAGCCGCTGCACCTCGAGCAGGGCCGCAACCGGCGGGGGCGGCTCGCCGAAGCGGTCCTCCACCTCGGCGCCCACCCGGGCGAGGGCGTCTGCGTCCGGCGCGAGGGCGATGCGCCGGTGCAGGTCGATCTTGGCGGACTCGAGCGGCACGTAGCCGGCCGGGATGTACGCCGACACCGGGATGTCCACGCGCACCTCCTCCTCGGGCGGCGGCTCGCCGCGCCCCTCGGCGATGGCCTCCTGCAGCATCTCCACGTACATCTCGAAGCCGACGGCGGCGACATGGCCGCTCTGCTCGTCGCCCAGCAGGTTGCCGGCGCCGCGGATCTCCAGGTCGCGCATGGCGATGCGCAGGCCGCTGCCGAGGTCGGTGTAGTCCGACACCGCGCGCAGTCGCGCAGCCGCGTCGCGCGTGATGCTTCCCGCGTCCGGGTAGAACAGGTAGGCATGCGCCGTCACGTCCGCGCGGCCCACACGCCCGCGGATCTGGTGCAGTTGGCTCAGGCCCAGTTGGTCCGCGCGCTCCACGATGAGCGTGTTGGCACGGGGGATGTCGATGCCCGACTCGATGATGCTGGTGGCCACCAGCACATCGCCCTCGCCGCGGACGAAGGCCAGCATGACCTCCTCGAGCGCCGATTCGGCCATCTGCCCGTGGGCCACCAGCACGGTGAGGTCCGGGGTCATCTGGCGCACGCGCTCCGCGGCGTCCTCGATGGTCTCCACGCGGTTATGGAGGTAGAAGGCCTGTCCCCCGCGCTCCTTCTCGCGCATCAGCGCCTGGGTGATCAACTGCTCATCGAACTCCCCCACGTGCGTTGCGATGGGGCGGCGACCGGGTGGCGGCGTCTCGATGACGGAGATGTCGCGAAGCCCCGACATCGACATCTGAAGCGTGCGCGGGATGGGCGTGGCGCTCATGGCCAGCACGTCCACCTTCAGCCGCAGTTGGCGCAGGGCCTCCTTCTGCGCCACGCCGAAGCGCTGCTCCTCGTCGAGGATCACCAGGCCCAGGTCCTTGGGCTGCACGTCCATCGACAGCAGGCGGTGCGTGCCGATGAGCACGTCGAGGTCGCCATCGCGGAAGCGCGCCAGGACGGCCTTGACCTCGCCCGCGCTGCGGAACCGGTTGACCATGTCCACGCTCACCGGAAGGTCGCCGAAGCGCTCGCGGAAGGTGGCCATATGCTGCTGGGCGAGGAGCGTGGTGGGCACGAGCACCATCACCTGCTTCCCGCCGGCCGTCGCCTTGAAGGCCGCGCGCATCGCGACCTCGGTCTTGCCGAAGCCGACGTCGCCGCACACCAGGCGGTCCATGGGCGTGGCGCGCTCCATGTCGTCGGTCACCTCATCGATGGCGCGTAGCTGATCCGGCGTCTCCTGATGGGGGAACCGGCGCTCGAGCTCGCGCGACAGGTCGTCATCGGGCGGGAACGCGAAGCCCTCGGCCCGGCCGCGGGCCTCGTAGAGGGCGATGAGCTCGCCGGCCAGCTCGCGCACCGACTCGCGCGCCCGGGCCTTTATGGTGGCCCACGACTTGCCGCCCAGCTTCGAAAGGGCCGGATCGCCGCCATCCGCCCCGACGTAGCGCGACACCTTGTCCAGGTGGTCGTGGGGCACGTACAGGCGGTCGTCCCCGGCGAACACCAGCGCCAGGTAGTCACGGGTGACGTTCGCGACCGTGCGGGTCTCGAAGCCCTCGAGGCGACCGATGCCATGGTCCTCGTGCACCACGTGATCGCCTACGCGCAGGTCCAGGAAGGACTGGATGCGGCGGCCCGCCGTGAGGGGGGCGCGCGGGGCCGCGCGACGGCGCCGGATGAGCGCGGCCTCCGGAACCACCGACAGGCCCAGGCCGCGTGAGACGAATCCCGTGCGCAACCCCAGATGCGCGAACGACACCGTCCCCGGCCCGGGCACCCGCCCCGCGGGGTCGAGGATGACCGGCGATACCCGGCTCACGAGGCCCTGCGTGCGCTCCATGTCGCCGCGGCGCGCGAAGCACACCACCAGGCGGGAGGTACCGGACGAGAGCCGCGCCATCTCGGCCTCGGCCTCCGCCATGCCCCGGGTCGGAAAGCGTGCCTCGACGGCATCGAACGCGGCGTCATCCGCCCCCGCCGGCACGACCAGGTCGAGCGCCGCTGCCCCGGCCAGATGCTGCAGGGTGCGATCGGAGTCGGCGAGCGCCCCGGCTGCGGCCTCGTCCTCGAAGCGCTCCAGGGCGTCGCGCATGGCACGGCCGTAGTCGGCGGGGCCAAGGCGCACGATGCGTGCGGCACCCGGCCCCGGATCGTCCAGGGCGTCAGCGAGCGCGGCCCCGGGATCCTCGGCGGCCGCCCAGGCCTCGACGGCCCGCAGCGGCCGGATCGTCTTCTGGGTGAATGGCGAGAACGCCCGGATCTGCTCCACCTCATCGCCGAACCAGTCGATGCGCACGGGTCCGTCGGCGGTGGAGGGGTACACGTCCACCAGGCCGCCGCGCACCGCCATCTCGCCGCGCTCCTCCACCTGCGGAACGCGTTCGTAGCCCATGGCGCCGAGCCGGTCGACGAAGGCGTCAAGGTCCAGGCGGTCGCCGACCGCGACCCGGACGGCACCGCGGCGCGCGGACGCCACGGGCACCCGTTCGGCAAGCGCCGGCACCGAGGCCACCACGACCTGGCCGGTGGTGCCGAGCAGGCCCACCGCCCGCGCGCGCTGACCGGTGATGTGCGGCGAGATGCCCACGGTGCCACCGGCCATGGCACCCCGCGACGGCCAGAGTGCCACGCGGTCGTCGCCGAGCAGGGCCGCGAGGTCGGCGGAGAGGTCGCGGGCCTCCTCATCGCGCGCGGGCACCACCAGCAGCGGGTGGCCGGCGCGCCGCGCAATGGCCGCGAGCACCACCGCCCAGGCGGCCCGTCCCACGCGGACCTCGCCCGCCGCGTGACCGGCCAGGAGGCGATCGGCCGCCTCCGCGACCGCAGCCGACTCCAGCACCATGCGATCGATGGGGTGCAGCGCCCCGCTCATGCAGGATCACCGTCCTGCTCGGCCCCGGTATCGGACGCCTCGCGTCGCTCGGCGCGCGCGCGGGCGCGCTCCCCGGCCGGACGCGCATGGAAGCGGGCGATGGCGGTGGCCATGCCATCTCCGAGAACCGCCTCGGTCATCGCGAGCGCCCGGGTCAGAAGGGCGTCCACCTCCGCGGCGGGCTCGTCGAACGCGCGGAGGACCCATGCCGCCTCATCCCCGGGGAAACCGGGACCCGGGCGCCCCACTCCCACGCGGATGCGCAGGAAGTCCGTGCTGCCCAGTCCGCGGGCCACCGACCTCAACCCGTTGTGCCCGCCGTGTCCGCCACCGACCTTGCCACGCACCTCACCGAATGGCAGGTCGATCTCATCGTGCACCACCAGCACCTGCGCGGGCGGCGCATGCAGGGCGCCGGCCGCCGGCCCCACGGAGCCCCCGGACTCGTTCATGAATGTCGTGGGCACCAGCAGTCCGACGGGGCCGTGCGGACCCCGGGCGTCGGTGAACATGCCCGCATACCGCGCGGCCATGCGCGGCGCCCCCAACCGGCGCGCAAGGTCCTCCACCACGCGCTGGCCCGCGTTGTGGCGCGTGCGCGCGTACCGGGTGCCCGGGTTCCCCAGGCCGACCACCAGGCGGACCGGCGGCGCCTCGGCTGCCGCGTCCGCCACCGGCAGCTACTCGCCCTCGGTCTCCGCGGCCTCGCCGTCCTCGGACGGCGCGGCGCCCTCCTCGCCCTCGACGCCCTCCTCGCCCTCGGCGCCCTCCTCGCCCTCGTCCTCCTCGGCGAGGCTGGCCCGGGTGGTCGTGACCGATGCGATGCCGAACTCGGGCTCCGTGACCATGGTGACGCCCGGGGGCATCTGCAGGTCGCCGGCGTGCACCGACTCGCCCAGGGCGATCTCCGTCACGTCGAACTCGATGGCGCGGGGCAGGGCGTCCGGAAGCGCACTGACGCGAATCGTGAGCGCCGTCTGGTCGAGGATGCCGCCCTCGCGCACGCCGACCGCGGTGCCCTCGAGGATGACCGGCACGTCGGCCTCGGCTTCAACGGTGAGGTCCACTTCCTGCAGGTCGAGGTGCGTGATCTGATCGCGCACGGGGTCGGTGTCCCACTCCTTGAACAGCACGGTGCGCGGCGAGTCGGCGTCCACGGTCAGGTCGACCACGGCCGAGCGGATGCCACCGCGCCGGATGAGGCGGCGCACCTCGTACTCATCGGCGTCGAACGCCAGCGAGTCACCGCCGGGGCGGTAGAGGACGCCCGGCACGCGACCGGCGTTCCGCAGGCGGCGGGTCGCCGCGCTCCCACGCGCCTCGCGCATGGTGACGATAAGGGGAACGTGCTGCGACATCGGGTGAATCCTCCGAGGACTGGTCCGGACCGACGGGGGACAATAGCGACTCAGCCGCCCTCTCTCACCCCGATGCGTGCATGCAGCCTCCGAAGCGGTCCCGGTGCCCACCAGTTCCACTTGCCGAGGAGGGCCATGAGGGATGGCACGAGCAGGGCGCGCACGATGGTGGCGTCGAGGGCCACGGCCAAGGCCGTGCCGATGCCGAGCTCCTTGATGATGACGATGCGCGACGTGGCGAAGGCGCCCATCGCGATGCAGAAGAGCAGCGCCGCAGCCGTGACCACCCGTCCGGTGCGCTGCAGGCCCAGCGCCACCGATTCGCGCTCCCCCCCGCCCGCGTCGCGGATCTCCTTGATGCGTGAGAGCAGGAACACCGCGTAGTCGGTGGACAGCCCGAAGGCCAGTGCACCGATGAGGATGGGCTGGGTGAGGTCCACCGCCCCCTGGCTGTCGTAGCGCAGGAAGCCCTCCAGGCGACCGTCCTGGAAGATGAGCACGAGCACGCCCAGCGTGGCCCCGAGGGTGAGCAGGTTCATGATGACCGCCTTGATCGGCAGCAGGACCGATCCGGTCATCACGAAGAGCGCCACGATGGTGACCGCCACGATGATCAACGCCGCCCACGGCAGGTGCGCCGCCAGGCTCGCGCGCTGGTCCACGAACAGGGCGGTGAAGCCGCCGACCTTGGATGGGTAGGGCGTGTCGAGCGCCTGGATGTCCTGCACGAGGGCCAGAGTGCGGTCATCGAGCGCGCGGTATTCGGACGTGGCATCGATCTGCCACGTGCCCTTGCCGACATACCGCGGCGGCGTTGCGGTCGCCGCTGCGGGCATGTCGCGGATCTCGCGGGAGACGCCGGCGAGGCGGCGCGCGGCCTCGGGCGTGTCCGGTGCGCGGGCGGCCACGAAGATGGGCGTGGCGTTGCCGCCGGGGAATTCCCGGGTGAGGACCTCGTCCACCTGCCGTGCGCTGGCGGTGGCGGGCAGAACCCCGGAGTCGGTGGTGGTGAACTTCACGCCCAGGGCCGGGAGGGCGAGCAGCACCATGAAGGCACCGCTCGCGACGGCCACGATGACCGGGCGGCGCATCACGAGGTGCGACAACCGGTACCAGCCGCCGGACTGTTCCACGCGGTCCGCCGCCTCGGTGCGCTCGCGCCACCTGCGCGGGGCAAGGGCATTCACGCGGGTGCCCAGCAGCGCCAGCACCGCGGGCAGCACGCCCACCGCAACCACGGCCGCGACCAGCGCCACCACCATGCCGCCGAAGCCCATGGAGAAGAGGAAGTCCTGCGGGAAGATCATGAGCGCCGCGAGCGCCGCGCCCACCGTGATGGCGCTGAAGATCACGCTGCGACCCGCCGTGCGCATGGTGACGGCGAGCGCCTCGCGCCCGGGACCGGAGCGCGCGATCTCCTCGCGATAGCGGGACACCATCAGCAGGCTGTAGTCGATAGCCAGGCCCAGGCCGAGCCCCGTGACCAGGTTGAGGGCGTACACCGACAGGCCGAAGGCCTCGTTGCCGACCCCCAGGAAGAAGAAGCCGCCGAAGATGACCAGGGCCCCCATGAGCGGCGGCAGCATCGCGGCGACGAGGCCCCGGAACACCCACAGCGACACCAGGAACAGCAGCGGGAAGGCGATCAGCTCGGCGCGCAGGAGGTCCTCTCCCACGATGCTGCTGGTCTCCGCCGCCGCGGTCCATGGCCCCCCGACGGTGACCCCGGGGATGGTGCTGAGGTCGTCCTCCAGTCGCGCAGCGGCGGCCTGCGACTGGTCCTCGTCGATGTCGCCGAAGTAGGCCACCACGCTGGCCTTGCTGCCATCGCCGGACGTGAGCTGCGGCGCCTGGGGCGATGGGGCGAGCACCCGTGCCACGTCCGGATCGCCGTCCATGGCCGCCACCACCTGCGCCACCGTGGCCTGCGCTCCGGGCGAGGCAATGGGCGCACCGGGATCCACCACGGCGATCAGCGACGGGACCGCCGAGGCGCCGGTGGCGGCGACGATCTCGTCCTGCGCCACCACGGCGTTGGACGCGGGGTCGTTGAACCCGCTGGCCGAGAGGCCACCCACGAGGGAAATGCCGATGCCCAGCGCCGCGGCGGCGACTGCCAGGGCAACCAGGATCACGCGTATGGGGTGCGCGTCGGAGACGCGCGCGATGCGGTCGAGCACGGCCGGAGCCTAGGGCACGCGTGCCTGCCATTCGGCCAGAAACGGGCGGGCCTGGGCGCCCAGCCGGTAGCCCCCGACCCCATTGGCGAGGATGGCGCGCCCCGCCGACGTGGACTCCGCCAACTCCCACTGGCACGCCTGGGGCGTGACGCAGCCCGCGGGCAGGCGGCCGCGTGGATAGCGGTCCGTGCCTGTCAGCAGGAAATGCAGGCGCGAGGGGTCACCCCCCGCCCTGCGGTACTCGGCACGGAACGCCGCCGGGGCGCGCCGCCACTCGGCGACGGTGAAGGGCGTCGGCCGCGCCGTGATGCCGTGGTACATCTCTATCCACACTGCGCCGGCCCGGGCCAGCCCGGTCATGACGGTGCGGTAGGTGCGAAACCGCGCCTTGCCATCGCGCCCCAGGTTGCGATCCGGCCCCAGGCCCGCCGCCATGGCCGACGTGACCGCCGGGGCGATGTAGACGTGCACCCGGCTGGCCCACGTGCCGCCGTAGGGCGAGGGCGTATCCAGGGCGATGAGGGCCTGCGCGAACTGGGCGCCGGGCGACGACGGATCGGGGGGCGGAATGCGCCCGCCCTTCACCACCGGTCCCTTCGGGTCGGCCTCGTAGGGCGTGAGCTCGTCGAAGGCCACCATGTGGCTCTCGGAGCCGTCAATCGCTCCACGAAGGACGTCGGCGATCTGTGCGGCCGACAGGCCCCGCAGGTCCTCCTCGGTCACCTTCGCGATGCGCGCCGCATCGTCGTCGCGGGCGAACAACCCGCTGGTGGACGGCTCCTGGCGCAACGCACCCGTGCGATGGCTCAGACCGGCAGCGCCGTCCAGCGGCTCCACCACCTCGCGCACGGCGGCGTCGAGGTCGTACAGCACCGCCCGGGCGCCGGGGTGCATGGACGTCGTGCGACGTCGTGCGGACTCCCGGCGTCGCGCGCCGCCGGGAAGGGTGACGGTGGTGGTGACCGCCTCGCCCCTGCTCGCGCCGGCGGCAGGCTGCGCGGTGAGCACTCCGCGTCGGCGTGCGGACTGGGCGGGCAGGCGCACGAGCGTGCGACCGGCGCCCAGCCACTCCCGCGCGATGGTGGATCCGCCGAACGCGAAGGTCACCTCCGCGGGGCGATTGAGATCCACGGAGACGCGACCGGCACCGCCGCGGGGCGATGACGGCCGCAGCCGGGTGATCGCCGGCGCTGCCGCCGCGCGCCGCGGGCTCCGTGCGGCCGTCCCCGCTCGCGCCGACTGCCGGGCTGCCGGCCGGGCCGGGGGGGATGGGGCCACCGGCGCGGCGCCCTCATCCGCACCGGATCCCGGGGCGGGAGCAGGCGCAGGAGCCGCGCGCAGTGCCACCTCGGCCGGGTCCGAGCAATTGCCCACGCGATCGCAGGCGCGGATCTGGAGTGTCCCGCTGGCGGCGTCGGGCGACACGCGCACGCTCAGGCCCTGCACGGGTGCCCACGCCGCCTCCCTCCGCTCCGCGCCCGTGACCCGCGCCTGGTAGCCGGCGACGCCGGACGCCCAGTCGGTGGACCCGGTGAACCGCACCGTGGCGCCGGATGGGCCGACCGGCACGGCAGCGGCGTGCGGACGGGGCTCGGTGGGCGCCCAGGAGTCACGGCGCAGGGTGACCGTGCGCGTGGCGCCCGTGAGGCCATCCGCCGTCCGCCGGTATGCCTCGATGGCCGTCACCTCACGGGACGGGATCTCGGCGGGCGCCGAGCGGGTGCTGCTCCACCACCGCCCGGAGTACTGGAATCGAACGCGCGCCGTGGCGCCGACGGACGCGTCTCCCGGCCCGGGGGTCACCGACACGACCTGGTCATCACCGATGGATCGCCAGCCGTCGCCGGTGATGCCGGGGCCCGTGAAAGCGATCCCGGGAGCCGGCAGGCGGGTCACCTGAAACGCGGGCCCATCGCACGAGAAGGTGGTGCCGTCCCACTCCGTGAGGAACATGCGCCAGTCCCAGGCACCGGCCTCCAGGCGCGGATCCCCGATGCCTGCCTGCTGCGTGCGGGTGCCCGGCGATGCCACGGGCGTACTGGCGAGGGTGATGAATTCCCCTGCATCGCCGGTGCGCCGCACCTGGACCTTGGCGCTCGCGTAGTAGGTGAGGCTGCGCGAGAGGCGCCACGTGAAGAGGCCGGTGTCCTCCGCGGCGAACGCCACCGCCCGGGCCTCGCATGCCGCGCCGGGGGTACCGGCGAGAGCCGTCCCCGCGCCTGCAGTGAGCATGACGACGGACGTGGCGATGACTGGCGCAATGCGGGGGCGGGTCACTCCCCGAGTGTCCCGCCTGCCCATCCTTTCGGGGGGCATTCCCGTGCAAGGGAACACGGACTTCGGCGTTTCCTTACAGAAGCATCACCAAACTGCGCGCGGGCCGGACGATGGCGCCCCGACCCGCCCGGGGATCAGGACGCCGCCGGGGTGACGCACCCCGCGGGGTCGCCCACGCACCCGGCGATCACCCGCACACGCGGAAGGCCGCCTTGATGCGCTGGACGCGACAAGACGATCAACGCGTGGGCGGAGTCGTCCGAGCGGTCGCCCACCAGCAGGCGGTGGTCCGGGTCCGCGACGTGGGTGAGTAGGTAGCGCCCCGGTCGCACGCGGCTGATGTCGATGTACTGGAACTCCACGAACGCCGCGTAGTCGTCCGCATACCCCACGTCGATGCCCATCCTCATGCGCATGAGCCCGGGCAGCGACCGGCCGCAGTTGTGGTTGAAGACGGGCGTGGCGGCGGCCCCCGCCACCTGCGCGTCCACGCGGTAGCGACTGCCCAGGCAGAAGCCCACCTTGTTCGACCGCGCCACGCGTCGACCCGATGAGGAATCGCGGAGGTCAAAGCGGTCGAAGCCGAGCAGGTGCCAGTGGTTGTGCCAGCCGGGTTGGAATCGCATGCCGGCACGGAGGGGCACCTGGGCCACCGATCCGTCGGCGCGGTTGACCCGCTGAACCACCCGCATGGTGCGCTGCCCACGGCGCCGGGTGCCGTCAACGACGAGCGGTCCGTCCCCCACGTTCTGCACCGCCGACCGGAAGACCAGCACCGCGCGCCCGCGGTCGCGCCGCACGGCGATCTGGGACGGAACCTCCTGCCGGAGATCGGGAAGCAGCTCGGACCCGGTGACCTGCCCGCCCGCGACGGCGGCCACCACCACGCCAAGCGCCCCGGCGGCGGCGGCGACCAGCGCCGCGAGGACGATTCGGATGCGTGGGGCGTGGCGCCTCATGGGAGCAGGCTAGGACACACGTACCCGGTGGGGGTCCGCACCCTGTCCGGGGCGCACCGGGGTGGCACAGTGCCGCCCCATGCAACGAGACGACGACGTGATGGTGCTCATCGAGATCCCCGGTGGGTCCCGCAACAAGTACGAGCTGGATGAGGACTCCGGCCGCATCATGCTGGACCGCATGCTCTTCACCGCCATGCGGTACCCGGCCGACTACGGGTTCATCGAGGGCACCCTCGCCGAGGACGGCGACCCGCTTGACGCCCTGGTGCTGGTGGGCGAGCCCACGTTCCCCGGGTGCTGGATCCGCGCCCGCCCCGTGGCCGTGTTCCACATGAGCGATGAGAAGGGCCCGGATGAGAAGGTGATCCTGGTGCCCCTGAAGGACCCGCAGTGGTCGGGCGTGCAGGACATCGGTGATGTCAACCCCAACCTGCTCAACGAGATCGAGCATTTCTTCACCGTCTACAAGGACCTGGAAGCCGGCGACACGAGCGTGCGTGGATACGGTGATCGGCAGGAGGCCCTGGACATCATCCACGCCTGCCGGGAGCGGGCGGGAACCGCCTAGCGCGAACCGCCCCGTGCGGCAGGGCCGCCCGGGGCGCGTATGCTCGCGCCATGTCAGCGGACGGCATGGCGCGCGCAATTCTCGCCCCCCGCGGGGGCGACTCCGGGTGGGCCACGGCGCTGCTGGTGCTGCGGGTGGCGGCGGGCCTGCTGTTCATCACGACCGGCGTCGGCAAGTTCATCACCTTCCAAGCCGAGGTCGATCACTTCGCCGACTTCGGGATCCCCCTGCCCACTGCCGCAGTGGTGCTCGCGGCAATCGTCGAGATCACCGGCGGCGTACTGCTTGCCCTGGGCCTGCTGGTCCGGCCGGCGGCGCTGGCGCTGGCCGTGACCATGGCGCTCGCCATCGGCACGGCGGGTCGCGTGCAGGGCGGTGCGTTTCACCTGGGTGTGGCGCCGGCCCTGCTGGTTCTGATGCTGCTGCTCGTGTGGAGCGGTGGCACCCGCTGGTCGCTGGACGCCCGGCTGGCGGGCAGCGCCTAGAAGAGCTGGTTCTCCCCGGCGAAGATCTCGGACACCGATTCGTCGCAGAACACGTTGTGGATGGTGTCGGCCAGGATCCGGTCCACCGACAGCACCTGGATCTTGCCGTCGGCCGTGCCGTCGATGATGTCGATGGTGTCGGTGACCACGATCTCCTCGATCACCGACTCGGCAAGCCGCTCGTAGGCCTGGCCCGAGAAGATCCCGTGCGTGGCGGCGGCCAGCACCTTGGTGGCACCGGCCTTCTTCACCACGGCGGCGCCCGCGCAGAGCGTGCCCGCGGTGTCGATCATGTCGTCGATGAGGAGTGCGGCCTTGCCGTTCACGTCGCCGATGAGGAACGTGATCTCGGCGGTGTTGTGCTCGGGGCGCTGCTTGGCCAGCACGGCGAGGCGCGCGCCCAGCTTCTCGGCGAAGTGGTTGGCCAGCTTGGCGCGTCCGGCGTCGGGTGACACCACCACGAGGCCCTCGGGGAAGTCACCCGCATACAGGCGCTCGCTGAAATGGTCGGCGAGGATGGGCGTGGCCGTCATGTGGTCCACGGGGATCTGGAAGAACCCCTGGATCTGCCCCGCGTGGAGGTCCATGGTGAGCACCCGGTCGACTCCCGCGGCCTCGAGCAACTGGGCTACCAGGCGCGCGGTGATGGGCTCGCGGGGGCTGCTCTTCTTGTCCTGGCGCGAATAGCCGTACCAGGGCATGACCGCCGTGATGCGGTGTGCCGACGCCAGCTTGGCGGCGTTGATCATGATGAGCAGCT
>CAZPAT010000025.1:7727-13308 GCA_964584485.1 uncultured Bifidobacterium sp. | reverse complement strand
AGGCCCCGCGTGCGCACGCCGGAGGGCACCGCGGTGGTCGGCGTGGTGGCGGGGGCCGTGGATCCGCTACCCGTGCCCGCTCCCGAGGTGCCGGCCGTCGCGGGTGCTGCACCCGCTCCGGACGTGCCGGCGCCCCGGTCCCCGGGGCTGGTCGACGGGCGGTCGTCCCGGGGGGACCGCCCGGCTGCGGGATCGCGTGATGGGCGCGATGGCGCTATCGGGTTGGGCGGGAGCACCGGTTGCGGTGGTGCCGCCTGTGGTGGGACGATCGGGTTGCGACCCCCGCCGTTTCCGGGGTTGCGACCGGGGTTGCGACCGTTGCCCCCGCCGTTCCCGGGCCTGTCGGGACGCGCGCGCGCCTCGTTCCCGGCCTCGGGGCCGCGATCGCCCGGGGGTGGCCCCGGTGTGGCGACGGCTGCTCCCCCGCAGGCCAGAACCGCGGCGCAGCCAATCGCCGCGAGATGGGGGATCATCCTGCTCATGGCCTGAATATGACGCATGTGTGCCCATCCGCGCATGCATGCGCGGCGTTCGCACACAATGTCCTTACAAGGCGTTCCCCTGCGACCCGGCCGTCATCCGCGTCCCGCAGGCATGGGAGCGGGCTCGGCCGATACCGTCGCGATATCGCGATCGGGGCCGCTGCCCAGGCCGCGCAGTGACCACGCGATCCGCAGGAAGTGCACCCCGCCAGCCAGGCCGTCGTGCATGGACCTGCCGGTCGATGCCCGCATGACCACGGGGATCTCGCCGATCCGGAACCCTGCGCGCCGCATGTGAATGAGCAGGGTGGTCTCGGTGAGTCCGCCGGGGAAGCCGTGATGGGCCAGTCGTGCGGCAGCCCCGGGGGTCATGGCGCGCAGCCCGGATGTCGGATCGGTGATGCAGAGGCCGTCGGCGGCGGCGCCCATCCACCGGCATGCCGCCATGCCGGCGCGTCGGAGCACGGGGATCCGGTAGCCGGGCGTGGGGCCCAGGAAGCGCGACCCGATGACCATGTCGGCATCGGCAAGGCCCGTGAGGAGGCGGGGCAGGTCACCGGCACGGTGCTGGCCGTCGCCGTCCATCTGCAGGAGGGCGTCCATCGGCCCCGCGAGCGCCGCACGGTAGCCCGCGCGCAGCGCGCCGGCGTACCCCGCACCCGTCGGCAGGGACAGCACCTCGGCACCATTCGCACGTGCGCGCGATGCCGTGCGGTCCCGCGAGGCGTCGTCCACGACAATCACCCGTGCGGCCGGCAGCGCGGCCCGGGCGTCCGCGACCACGTCGCCGATGGCGTGCTCCTCGTCCCGCGCGGGGATCACGACAGCCGTATGCATTGTCCGCCACGATACGCGATCGGTCAGGGGTCCCACCGCCAGATGGTGGCGCGCCCGACGCGCGCAACCTCGCGCAGCCGGGTCCATGGCACCCCGGCCTTGATGGCCTCCTGGGCGTCGCGCCAGTTGTCCGGCCAGCCCCGGGTCCCGCGGACCGGCCCGGTCACGACGTAGCCGCCCCGGTAGGACGCCACATCGGGCAGGGGGCTCAGCAATCGGGCCCGTGCACGCTGCTGCTCGTCGAGGAAGGCCGGGTCCACGGCCCGTGGCACGTTCAGGCGGCCCCGGGGGAAGTAGGCGTTCAGCTTGGCCCACCACGTGTAGTCGCGCGCCAGTACGGGTCCCGGCGGCAGGTCGCGCAGCCGGTCGGCCACGGCCGACACCAGGATCACGTTCGCGCCCCGGTTCCCGGATTCCAGGCGCGGCGCCACCGCCAGCACCGTCACCACGGCCACGGCAGGGACGATGAGCGGGCTCAGGCGGCTGTCCAGGGCAATGGCCACAAGCAGCGCCGCCGGCACGGTGAGGAGGGTCAGGAACCGCATGGGCTTGTCGACGCTCACCAGCGTTGCGATCTCAAGGCACGCGAAGCCCCAGACGAGCCATGCGCCGGGCAGGAGCGCCGCAGGCAGTCGTCGTGCCACCGCCACCGCCCCGGCCACGAGCACGAGCGGCAGTGCCATCAGCAGCGGTGAGCGCGCATCGCCGACGCCCGTGACCAGTTGCGACAGGTACGAGGTGGTGGCGCCCCACCCCTCGGTGGGCGATCGCAGGCTGCTTGCGCCCGCCGTGGCCGTGAGCGGCCACAGGGGGCGGCCGTCGGCGGCGAACACCAGAACCAGGGTGAGCGGGATGGCGCAGAGGCCCCCGGCGAGGGCCCCGGTGCGCCGCGGCATGGCACGCAGGGCCGGCCATGCCGCGTACACGACCACCGGGAGCATGAGCAGGGCGCTCTCGCGCGCCGACCACGCCGCGCCCATCAGCACGCCCGCCCCGGCAAGCCACCATCCGGCGTGCCGCCCCCGGCGGGCGCGCAGTGCCGCCCACACGGCGAGCGCCACGAAGGCCGGCATGACGGCGTCGGGCCGCAGCCGGGTTGCCCACAGCACCTCCAGCGGGGCCACCGCCACGAGGGCCGCGGCGATCAGGGCGGGCCGGCGCCCGACCAGTTCGCGGCCCACGAGGAACGCCGCGGCAATCGCCAGGAGCGAGCAGGCAAGGGGCCATGCCACCGCGCGGTAGTCGTCGGCCCCCGCGAGGCGGAACACCAGTGCGACCGGCCACAGGAACACCGCCCGCGACCCGAACCACTCGGACTCGCCGTCGGGCAGGGAGCCCCCCGCCAGGTTCTGCGCGACGGCCACGTAGCGCGCGTCGTCGGAGCCGATCCCGAACTCCAGCCCGCCGAATGCCCAGATGCGGATGCCCGCGCCGAGCGCCAGGATCGCTGCCAGCACGGCGCCGGTCATGGTGCGGGGCCCGGGGCGCCAGCGGGTCATCGGCGCCGCGAGAACGAGAGGTTCCGCAGCGAGGCGCGCGCGTCGGCGAACTCGCGCGGTGCCACGGTGCGCACCATCGCGGTGAAGGCCGCACCGCCCACGAGCGACACCACCGCGAGCCATGCGAACGCACCCCAGAAGGTGGCCGTGTCGGTGGGCATGAGGAATGCGGGGATGAGCGCCACGGCGCCCCCGACCACGCCGGCCGCCAGGATGCGTGCCTGCTGCGCCCCGAGCCAGCGCAGCGAGAGCTGCGGGGTGCGGCGACGCAGGAACCAGAGGGTGATCCCCGTGTTCGCGTAGACCGCGATGGCACTGGCCAGCGCCAGCCCCGCCTGCTGCAGGGGTCCGAGCAGCAGCAGGTCCAGGCCGATCGTCAGGATCACGGTGACGATCGTGGCCACCATGATCTCCCGCGCATGGTTGCCGGCCGAGAGGGTCCGGTTGAGCAGGTAGCCGATGAAGTTCCCCCACACGGCGATGCCGTAGAAGGCGAGCGGTCCGGAGATCTCCGCGACGCAGCTCGCGTCGCACTTGCCGCGTCCGAAGGCCACCTGGGCGATCTCGGTGGCCCCGATGAACATGAGGATGGAGAGCGGGATCGACACCATCGCGA
This sequence comes from uncultured Bifidobacterium sp., assembly GCA_964584485.1. GTDB lineage: Bacteria > Actinomycetota > Thermoleophilia > Miltoncostaeales > Miltoncostaeaceae > SYFI01. The sequence continues at coordinate 9,874 of CAZPAT010000025.1, read as the reverse complement.
GGATGCCCGCGGCGCGCCGGAAGGCATCCACGCCGTCCGATTTGCGGTTTTCGGCGAAGAACCGGGCGATGAGCGGGAACAGCGGCGTGAGCAGGGGGAACAGCAGGACGGTGCGTGGTGCGGACCCGAGGGCATTGGCAAACGACAGCGCGGCGTTCCGCCCGGCCTCCAGCGATGACGCGAACAGCTTGTCGGTGAAGGAGTTGACCTGCTGCAGGATCGACGCGGCCGCCACGGGGATGGCCAGCACGGCCACCTGTCCCAGGCGCGGGTGCGAGAAGGCCACGCGCAGGCCGCCCCCGGCACGCGACTCACGCACGAACTGCGGGATCTGCAGCAGCACCTGGAGCAGGGCCCCCAGCGCCACGCCCCAGGCTGCGGCGGTGATGCCCAGGCTACCCGCGCCCGCGATGACGCCGACGAGGATCCCGGCGTTGAACGCCACGCCGACGGCCGCGGGCCCCGCGAATCGTCCGTGCACCTGCAGGATCGCCGTGAACAGCGCGGAGAACCCCTGCAGCATCAGCGCGGGGGCCATCACCCGCAGCAGGCCGGATGCGATCTCTGCCCGCTCCGGGCCCATCTGGAAGAACCAGATGATCGCCTCCGGCGCGATGGCGACGATGCCCGTGAGCACGATGAGCGCGATCCCGATCCACCCCGCGATGGCCCACAGCAGACCCCAGGCGCTCTGGGCCCCGCTGCGCTCGCGTTCCTGCTGGAACACGGGGATCATGAGGGTGGTCAGCACGTACAGCAGCACGGCCGCCACCGTGTTCACCACGAAGAGGGCGTTCACCAGCGCATCGGTATCGGCGGTGGCGCCGTACACGCCGGCCAGCACGATCTCGCGCACGAACCCCAGGACGCGCGACAGGATCCCGAAGAGCGCGACGACGGCGGCCGCGCGGGCGACCTGCCGGATGCTCATCCGGCGGGGATCATCCCGTAGAGCGTGCGCACGCCGGTGAGGACGAGCATGCCGCGCACCCCGACCGCGGGCGTGTACCGGCCATCGGGGAAGGTGAACACCCGCCGTCCGGTGCGGGCGTCGAGCGCGTAGGTCCTGCCGTTGGACGGCACGCGGGCGATCGTGGAGAACCAGACCAGGTTCCCGATGACCGTGGGCGACCCGGCGATGCGCTCCCCGGCATCGAAGGTCCAGCGCACGCCGCCGGTGACGGCATCGAGGGAATACAGCCTGCGGTCATACGAGCCCACGTACACGGTGCGTGCATTCACCGCCGGGCTCGAGTAGGTCCAGTCGCCCAGCACGCGCACCCAGGCCACTGATCCGGTGCGCGCATCCAGCGCGATGACCCGGCCGTTCACGTTGCTGGCATAGATGCGCCCGTACGCCACCGCGGGGTTCGCGTAGAACGCACCGGCACCGCTGAGCAGCCGTCCCGGGCTGGTGGTGCGCCACCGGATGCGCCCGTTGCGCATGTTCAGGGACGTGATGCGCCCGCCGTAGTCGCCCACGATCACCTGGTTGCCCGATCGGGCGAGGCTGGACTTCACCTCGCCCGTCGCGCGCGCGGTCCAGATGAGCCGCCCGGTCCGCACGTCCATGCACAGGATGAGCCCGCCGAGCGTGCCCACGTACGCGCGCTGCCCGATGATGAGGGGCGACGACTCGGTGGAGGTCCCCACGTCGCGTCGCCACACCACCTGCGAGGTGTCCTGCCGCATGGCCTCGACGTAGCCATTGATGGTGGTGAACAGCACCAGATCGCCGGCGATCGCCGGGGACGCGGCGGACCGACCGGTGAGCTTGCGGCTCCATGCGATGCGGCCTGTGCGGAGGTCGAGCGCGAAGGCCTTCCGCTTGTTGGTGCCAACGAAGACCCGGCCGTCGTTGATGACCGGCGGGAACTCCAGGAGCGAACCGAGGTCGCGCGTCCACGCCCGGCGATAGGGCGGCGGCAGCCGCAGGGCAGGGTTCGCCCGCGTGCGCTCCTCGTTGTATCCGTACTCGGGCCACCGGTCGCTGCCGAGGTCGTCGCGCGGGGCCTGCCGGGCCTCGAAGCCCTGCGTCGTGCCCAGCTGATCCCCGTCGTCGAGCCCACCGGTCACCAGGACGAGCCCGGCCAGCACCACCGCGAGCGCCGCGAACACGCCGGAGATCGTCCAGGCGATGGCCTTCT